>JAHOYZ010000024.1 GCA_019038695.1 Candidatus Zixiibacteriota bacterium | reverse complement strand
CACAAGATAGGTCAGATCAGCAATATTGATTTCATCGAGCAAATCGTAGTCGACATTGCCGCGAATCCCGTCGTGGTTGCAGCAGCTACCGGTTATCACAAAGGCCAAGTCAATTGAGGTCCCGGTGAGGGGGTCTCTTATTTCCCACCAGAAAGGTGAGTACCAAAAGACGGCGTCATCGTTCCAATTCTGGTCCGTTTCCTTCCAGCCAACAAAAGGAAGAGGTCCAAAATCTATCTCCAGCCAGTAGATAACACCTTCCTGCTGTACGTATGGATCCTGGATATCTTCGATATTGATCTGAAACCGACGCATATGGTTGCCCAATTCAAATTGTCCTGAGGAGGGATCATACCAACCCTGCACATCAGGTTCCCACTCGATAACCATGAAATCCTGGGCGGTGAAAATGCGATCCCAGAGTAGCTGGGCCGGGACACTCCAGCCTAGTGGGCCGGATGGGTTGTTCGACCAGATTCCAATACGGATGTCATTGATAGGTTGCTCCATATCATACATCCATGAAATCCAGAAATGGATATCAGTCACCGGTCCTGTCTCCGAGCACATCCAATCGTCCGCCAGACGTGACCCGGCAAACTCGACATCCCAGCCACCCTGTTTGGGTGTCTGCGGATAATGCATCTTGTGGTCGTCTCCCGGCAACCAGTCGGCCCAGGCGGACGTGGCCGTGCAAGTCATCACCAAGCCGAAAGCTCCTACCACAATGACAACCAGGATTACTTTCGATATAACTGTTCTCATCACGCTTACTCCTCTCGCGAGTTATTGGTAAATAATGGTGGCATTGATCGAAATCGTCTGCTCAACAAACGGGAACATTGTTATTTTAACTCGCATTTGCATTCTCCTTTAATTTAGGGACACGGCCACGGTGGTTGACCACCAGAGAACAAGTACGAAACCAGATGAGTCAGGTCAGCGATATTGATCTCGCCACTGCCGTCTATGTCAGCTTCTTCAAAGCACGGAGGAGGTGGACCACCAGTGAACAGGTAGGACACAAGATAGGTCAGATCAGCAATATTGATTTCATCGAGCAAATCGTAGTCGACATTGCCGCGAATTGGTGGAATACAGCATAAATCATGGTCACCCGTAATGACAAAAGCCAGATCAAGTGACACAGGAGGTTCTTGGATAGGGTCCCACAGATCAAGCCATTCAACACCCGGATCGAGGCCCCAGACCGCATCGTCATTCCAGTGGTCCTGAGTCGTTCTCCAGCCCCAAACCGCGGATTGTTCATCGTCGGTTGTGGCTGCAATACTCAGCCAATAGATGGTTCCAAATTGCTGATAGAACCAATCCAACGAATCAAGACAGATGTCGTACTGGAAATAACCCTGATGATCATCGGGGAGTATATATGGCATGAACGGATCATACCAGCCCGCGATTGACCCGGGACCTTTCGGAGTGATGTTGAAATAACCTGCATTGATCGTGCGTGTCCACAGCTTCTCCCCGGGACGGCTATAGGGAATCTGCGGAGGATCGGCAGGGATGTCCGCCCAGATACTCAGCTCAAAGGATGTGATCTGTCCTACATACCCAACTCCACCGTACCACCACCCTCCCCAGAAGTGGATGTCTTTCACCCATCCAGTCTCGGAACACCGCCAGTCATCGGCCAGAAAGACCGGGGTTGTAGTTAAATCGCTTACCACATCCCATCCCGCTCCGAACGTATCCGGTAGCTGCGGATAGTGCATCTTGTGAGGATCGCCGGGCTCCCAGATGCAGGGATCCGCCACGATATCAAAGCAGACCGGGGGTGCGTCAGGGTTTGTTTGACTGGTATTAGGAATCCATTGATAGTAAGGGGGGATGCTTGCGCCTGTCGGATCAACAAACGTCCATGTTCCAGCCTCTGGGAAAAAGATATTATCGATACAGAATCCGTTCGGAAGGCTGGCCTGTCCGGACGGGATATAGACCGCCATCGTGTAGCACAGACGCAAACCGTTGGGCGGCAAGCCTCCAATAAAGCTGTTGCCGCCGTACAAGATGCTGTCAGGGTTAACGTCGTTGAATGCCGGGCTTTCAAGTAGACCCGTAAAATCACTGAAAGCACCAATTGCATCGTTCCACTCCTTGACATAGTGGCCAGACCCACCGTGAACGGGATCAAATGCGAAGTCCCTGCCAATGCTGAATTCGAAGCCGAGAGTAAAAGCCCTGACCTCTTCGCTGTTTTCAATCCAGAACTCAATGATGTTGGTTTCCCCTATTATTGCCTGGTCGAGGCCACCATTGAGACTAACAATTACATTACCATAGCCAATCTTCATCGACTTACTGGCTTCCGGTTCCGGTGCTACTTTCTCAATCGGCGTCACCGATTGCGTTCCGTAGGCCTGTCGGGTGTCGCCCTCTGATGTGGCCATAGCCAGAACGGCTACCATCAGAACAAGACCAAAGACCGCAATAATTAGCTTTTGCTTCATGCTTCCTCCACTGTGATAAATGTTAACCTACTACCTAAAGTAACAGACGTCCACCATACCTATTGATATGCTATGTTCTGCTCGTCATTATAATCATCTCAAATAGTTGCCGTGGTGCGCGTACCCACAGCCAACTCGTCACTCACACTGCGAGAACTGATCGTAATCGAAGCTTGCGTCATCCTGCTGTCGTTCTATATCTCGATAATTACAATATAGCAAGGAAGGCTTCTGCTTACAAGGGATTTGTGGTAGCCACACAGGGCTACGGTAGTGTATTCACCTGCCAGAGATACTTCAACTTCCAGCCAAAGAAACAGCCACTCCTCGTTGTGAGAAGTGGCCGTTCCAATCTATTCTATCTGTACGTAAATGCTATGGGCACGCTACCGGTGGTTGGCCACCAGTGAATAAGTAGGCCACAATATGGGTCAGGTCGGCTATATTGATTTCGCTATTGCCGTCTATGTCACCTTCTTCTATGCAGGGAGGTTCTTCACCACCAGTGAACAAATAAGCTACGAGGTAAGTCAAATCAGCAATATCTATCGGACCTCCGTCACCTGATATTCCATCAACGTTACCTCGGTTAATGCAACAGCCATCGCAGTCGTCACCAATGCCGTTTTCATTGGAGTCTTTCTGCCCCGGGTTGTATGTCTCCGGACAGTTGTCGCAAACATCACCCAGGCCATCGACGTCAAAATCTTCCTGTCCGGCGTTGGCCGTGTCGCAACAGTTATCTTCCGCGCAAGTATTTAGCGGATACCCGGGGTCGCCATAACCGTCGCCATCAATATCGGTACAATCATCGCACATATCTCCGATCCCGTCATCGTCGACATCGAGTTGGTCGGGATTGCTGGTCGTTGGACAATTGTCGTCATCACAGGTGTTGAACATGGCATCTGGGTCACCATACCCGTCACCATCACTATCGGTGCAGTCGTCACACGGGTCACCCAGACCATCACCGTCAAAGTCGTGCTGGCGAATATTGGGAATGTCGGGACAATTATCAAGAGCGCAGGTGTTGGCCGGGTAACCCGGATCGCCAAAGCCGTCGCCGTCGGTGTCGACGCATTCATCACAAATATCACCAATACCGTCATTGTCAGCATCGGCCTGCGTTGGATTGTAAATGGTCGGGCAGTTGTCACCAATGTCACAGACCTCGTCGCCATCGGTGTCGAAACAGGTATCTACTCCCTTGAAAGCCACTGTCGGATCACCCAGTAGATTCAACTCATAGTAGCACCACCGCATACAGCTTTCATTGATGCGATACAGGTTGTCTTCTTTGGATCGCTGATTCGCCCAACCAATACGCGTCTTGGCTTCACTGGGATTGAACACAGCATCCCAGAATTGGCGGTTGAAACGTTGCGATGGGCCATCGGTGCTCTCGCCCATGCCCCACCCATAACGGGCATTCATAATGACCGCAAAAGCACCGTGATCGCTCTTGATGTTCATGTATTCAGCGAAACAGTCAATCCCGTCGAAGTGCCCCGACAGACAGGCTTGAGAGTAGAGGAAAAAGAGGTCGGTGTTAGTCAGGAGGCTCATAACCGTACTGGTGTTGAACTTCATCGCATAATAGGAGCTTCCATGACCAAAATGATTGAGAATATGCAGACCGCTGTTGATCCGGCTGGCGAGTTCTTCTTTTGACCAGTAATTGCCATCCCAATCGCGATCGTAGATTTCGTCAATACTAAATGATGAGCTGGGGATTCCAACTGTCATGTATCCATTGGCGGACGAACCGTCAACGAGCTCTTCAAGGCTGCTGGCGGCATACTCTGAGATACCACCAAAACCGAGATGCTCACCTGCCAGCAAAACCTTGTTCAGCAAGGGATCGGTGCGGTTAAGATAGTGAAGCGTCTTGGTGACAAATCTCTCCGCCTCGACGAGATCCCCGGCCGCAGCACGACCGACAAAAACCTCAGCCACCAGGTCAACATCGCCGCCCCCTTCGCCGTCATACGGTTCACCCCACTGGGAGTCGCCATCATAGTTGTATGTACCGTCGAGACACCCAAAATACAGGTCGGTCGGCATATCGTACTCTTCATACCCTCCGGGATAGGACTTGACATATACGTCCCTGGCCGGGATAAGATTGTCATCGGCTCCGATCAGAACATAGCGGATACCGTCATTGATATATCGATCTCGAATATAGTCGCGGACATCTTCCGGAAGAGAACTACCAATATCATCGGTGGTGAAAATCTCGGTGAGAATGCCCTCGGCATCGTGATAGTTCTTCAGCGGCACAAAAGCACTCTGCAAAGCGGCAGTAGTGATGATCAGAAGGTCATACCCTTTGCTCCCACTCAGACTATAGCTGGAATAGTCGGCGACGATTTCCGGATTGTCGATCCGGGACTGCACTTCGGAAGCGTCTTCGGCAAGCCCACGGAACAACTGCGGAGGATCATCATCCGTCACAATGTTTACAACGACTTCCATATCAGGATAATACCACAACTCGCCGGTGCTGGGGAGATAATCAACCGGGGACAACTTCACTGTTAAAATCTGATAGCCACGGAAACTCTGCACACCAATCGACTCGAAACGATTGGATGGGAATATGTCGGCCGAACCGTAGATCGTCGGATCAGGCAACGTGGGTACAAATAAAGCAGGGTCTGACGACAATGGTACCGGTTGTGCCACCGGTTCCATAAGATAACCATCGCCAAGCAAGATCTTCTCACCAACAATGATCTCCACGTTTTCAACCGCAGTCCCATAGGGCAACAGGATTCTCGCTCCTATAGCCGGAAGTGATGGCTGGCCGGTTAGACCTCCATTGGGAGCACCTGGCATAATCACACGGTCGTATTGCCCGCTACCGGTGGTTATTTTTTCAATTGCCGGTCGTTCGAAAGTATAGTTCTGAGTCAAGCGGTCAGTGGCGGACGATGCAACCGAAACTGCTATCAACATTGACACAATCGTCAGTGCTGTGGTTCGGAAGATGGTGGAAAATTGCGTTAACGATTTGTGGTTCATATCCCCGATCCGATTATATTAGGGTAATTTGATTTCTTGCTACAATTTTGGCATCATACAAAGCAGACACACATATACACATGCTGTATCTGAATCCACACTGCTGTACGGGTCGATTGTCACGGTCGAAAGTGGTCAAAATGGTGTCCATATGTAGTATACGACGGCGCTTGTCCGCCAAGTCCACTTACGCCAACAATATAGCCATTATTCAACAGGTGTCAAGGGTTTGTAAGGGCACCGGGTAGACCAAATCCGTATACAATCGGACACATACCGGCACTATCAGTATCACCTACAACTCGTAATTGTACAGGATGGTAAGGAGGGCTATCGAAAGCACCATGCTTCGACCATCAAGATGTAACAGTTACCTAATGTCCGCACAATTGATCGAAGTAGCTTAAGATTGCTTCGCTCGGATTGACTTTATCAAACGGAAGATGAGTGTGTATCCGGTTGCAGATACGTTCGCGATCGACTGTGTCGTTATCTGTACTGTCGATCATAAGCAATTCAATGAAGCCATAATACAGATTAGTCACCATCTGCCGTGAAATCACATCGATTGCCATTTCATCACTCGAATAACTCTCATAGCGATACAACTCGAACAGATTCCTCGTCAGGATTGCCCTGTTGCTCGGAGGAGATGAAAGCGGCAGCAGCCGTTGTACGTAGCCTTCCATCCGTAGATAATCCCGTAACCAGCGCGTATTCTGACTCGACACAGTAGACATGAAATAGATTGGCCGCCGCCATTGATTGTGAATTATTGTTTGTAAAAGCACAAAGTCATGCGCCAGCAGGTAACCCTGTATAATTGATGGATCGACCTGAAAAGTTACCGAGTCGGGAAGAACGAGATCATCAGATAGATCAAAATCACTCGCCCTACCAACGACAGGTATACTGATAGTTGTGTCTGACCAGGGCTGAGCTCGTAGGTCTGAAAGATCATCCGGTGAGTAAGGGAGCGGATAGTTGCTGTCTCGAAGCAGAATTTGACGCAGGAACCAGTGGGTGTTTGTTAGCGGAAGGTTTACAATCGTGACATCCGGTCGCACTTTCTCGGCTGACTGAATATACCAGAGCGGGAAAGTATCATTGTCGCCGGAACTGAAAACGATTGCATCTTCCTCAAGCCCGATAAGCGCACTATAGGCAAAGTCATGGGCGAAGCTGTTACTCGAGTTATCAAGTTGGCTATAATTGCGGTCAATTTGCGACACCATTCCTACACAAAGCAACAAGACAACAGAGGCCTGTGCATATGAACGTTGCTTCAAACGCCATTGTGCTATCTGACTGACAATCGACATGCTTCCATAAACCAGCATCAGTCCAATCATCATTTGTAGAGGCAGATAATGACGGTGGAGTGAGCGGAAGAAACCGGCCGGGATATTGAAGTAAAGAACAGTTACTGTAGAAGTCACGACAAAGAGTAAGACAAACGCAGTCCCTATATTGCGATTTCTCCGTATCAGATTGACGAATCCAAACAGAGCGATCACAATCGGTATAAGCGCAAGCCAACCAAAACTGCTGTCGATCGGGATGAACGATGCTTGAATGCTGACGACCACATCACCGACCTGCTCAGACACGAAGTCCGCCTTGCGCGGAAAGAAATTGATAAGAAAATTACCGCCGGCTTGTTTGACGGTAACATATTCAAGAAAGCGTTCCCAATTGTCGGGTTGGTTAGCACAGAGATATGGATTGGTGCGGGCGATCAACATAATCACCGGGTGCAGGGTCAGTCCGACAAACAATCCAAAGGCGGATGAAAGATACGTACGCAACTGCAGAAAACTTCGCGGGTAACAGACAAGAATCCAGACGGCTATACCGGGAATCAGAATTGCGTTGGTGCGGTGTACCGAAAAATCAAGTCCAATCAAAAACCCCAACAGAATCAGCCAACGAAGCGAGTCAGGTCGATCCGCGTTCTTCCACCATTGCAGAATAACCAACAGAATCATTATCGTAAACAGGGGGGTGAGAATATACGGCGTGAACATAGTGGCATAGATCCAAAGCGTCTCACCAAGCCCAACTATTATAGCTCCTGCCGCGGCTGCCAGTAGCAACACATGACGATTGGCTGAGCGAGTAGTTGCTTCATACTTGTCGTTAGTCTGTAGATGAAACATGAAGATTGCACAATAGGTTAGTACAGCGACAACTGACGCACCGATCAGCCCGGCCAGCAGATTGAGTGTGGCGATGCTGTCAGCAAATGGAGTAACAACAATTGCGATATGTCCTACGAGGGTAAGCAGGAGCGAGCCGGGAGCGTGGGGTACACCAAGATTGACTGCAGCCAGAGCATACTCGGGGTTGTCCCACCATGCCAGCGAACGATAGGCAGTCAGCCAGTAGACAACGAGAACGACAGCACCAGACAAAACCAGCCAAAGAGTAACACGGCTTCGATTTTGTTCGGTTCCTGAGCTATGATACTTTACGCCATGCTGTGACAGGTGTGCCATCAATGATTCCTACGCCTGAGCGACAAGTTGGTTCCGGACAGGACTGCTTTCACGCAGGGTTGCACAATATATGTCCGGAGATCAACAAAAAGGCTGCCCCGGATGGGACAGCCTTATAAAATCCGATCGTGTAAATCCCCCTACCCTTCCGTCATCGCCTTCTCGATCTCGTATTTCTTGATTTTGTCGAACAGCGTAGTGTAGTCGATTTGGAGAACTTTGGCCGCTTTGCGCTTGTTGCCGCGCGTCTCGCGGAGAATACGAATGATCGTCCCTTTCTCCGCTACCATCCTGGCGTGAGCGCCAATTTCTTTGAGGCCGGCACCATCGCGCAATTGGATTTCATTGTCACCGCGAATACGAATAGCCATGTGATCCGGTGTCAGTTTTTTCCCTTCAGCAAGAATACAGGCCCGTTCGATAGTGTTCTCAAGCTCACGCACATTGCCCGGCCAATGATATTTCTCGAGGATACTAAGCGTCTCACGCGAAATTGACTTGGTCCCTTTTTTGAGTTCCTTGCAGAACTTATCGATAAAGAACTCCGCCAGCAATTTGACATCGTTTATGCGCTCTCTTAGCGGTGGTACTGTCAGTGGAAAAACAGAAAGCCGGTAATACAGGTCCTCGCGGAACTTCTTCTCCTTGATGAGTTGCTGGATGTCCATATTTGAGGCGGCAATCACACGAACATCGACATCAATCGGTTTGGTGCCACCGAGCCGCTCAAAATTCTTCTGCTGCAAGACACGCAGAAGCTTGGCCTGCAAGGCGTAATCCATGTCGCCGATTTCATCGAGGAATACTGTGCCGGTGTGGGCAATCTCAAACTTACCCATCTTTCGCACAGCTCCAGTAAACGCACCTGTCTCGGAGCCGAACAGTTCATTCTCCAGAAGCGTATCGGGGATTGCGGCACAGTTGATCGGAATATAGGGACCATCCTTGCGGTGCGATAAACTGTGAATAGCCCGAGCAAAAAGCTCTTTGCCGGTTCCGCTTTCGCCCTGAAGCAACACCGAAGCATCAGACTTGGCAACCTTATTAACCAGACTGCATATCTCGATCATCTTTTCACTCTGGCCAATGATATCCGAAAACTCGTGACCGCCCAAAATGTCCTGGCGAAGCAGAGTTGTTTCGGCCATCAGCCGACGGTTTTCCAGAGCGCGCGCAATGAGAACGCAAAGGTGCTCCGTATCCAAAGGCTTGGTGACAAAATCGTAGGCGCCTTCTTTCATCGCCGAGACTGCGTCCTCGATAGTGCCGTAGGCCGTCATCACAATGACGGAAGCTTCGGCGTCGATTTCTTTGATGGATGATAAGACTTCCAGACCATCGACCTCAGGCATTCGCAGGTCGGTCAGAATAAGATCATAGGATTTATTACGCACCAGTTCAAGGGCGCGTCGGCCATCAATCGCGCTATCCACCCGATACCCTTCGTCCTTGAGGGTTTCGGTAAGCATGTTACGCATCGAATCTTTGTCGTCAACTACGAGGATGTTTGCCATCGTCACTCCTTACGAACTATACCAATCCTGTCTGTCACCCCGAAAAAAAGGTGCAAGTATACTCAATGTATCGGACAATCCCCATAGTGGTGAACACAAGAAGCTTGATTATAGCCACGAGAGAGCCAAAACCGGTGAGGCTGTTCAGGCTTTGCACACCGAGCATGCCAAGGAAATTGTTTTGACCAGACATAGCAGGGCAGCATACTACAACTTGCTCGAAACTGTCTATCGTCCTATATTCTCGAAGGGATAATGGAATAATGCGATGATGGTGCACGACTGTAGACGTGTGTTCTGAAGCCCATAACATCTTCGAGTGAAAGTGATGTGAACTTCTACTGGTTACATGTTCGAGTTCTCGTGAGACTCATACGATGTCACGTCTGACGCATAGATACCTTGAAGACGCAGTTAGCCGCCGGATCGCGCAACTGTTGTTGCTCGGCGCACTGGTTGTCGGAGTCGCCGGCGCGATTGGACTGGCATGGTGTTGCGACGACGCTTTCATTTCTTTCCGCTATGCGCAAAACCTGAACGACGGTCACGGGTTGGTGTACAACGTTGGTGAACGAGTGGAAGGCTACACCAATTTCCTGTGGACAGTTATCGTCGCCGGAGGCCTGCTCATCGGTCTTGATCCTGTTAGACTGACCCAGTGGCTCGGCATCGCAGCTTTCGTCGGCATCGCTCTCTTGTGTTTCCGACTAAGTCATCGTTTTACAGGAGAACGCAATCATGCCGCGCTTGCTGTGCCGTTATCGGCTCTGGCGGTTCTTCTACATGAGGATATGCAGATTTGGGCGACCTCGGGGCTGGAGACGATGTTCACGGCTTTCCTGGTAACGACCGGTTTTGTCCTATTGGTTCGTGCTGAAAAGCCGAATGATTTTCTCGCCGCAGGTATGGTGAATGTGCTGGCCGCCATGACGCGACCAGACGCTATGCTGTTTCTGGTGATGGCGATTCCATACATTCTGTTGCGTGGCGAAAGGCGTTGTGGTCGACTCGGCTTGTATCTTCTGCCCTTCGTTGTAATCTACTTACCCTATTGGGCAATCAAGTACGCATACTACGGCTACCCATTTCCGAATCCCTACTACGCCAAGTCGGCAAGTTTGCCGTATTACTCTCAGGGCTGGACCTATGTGTGGCTGTACTTCAAAACCAATTGCGCACTCTTGGCGATAGTTCCCGCCTGGATAGTGGCCGGGTGGGTGGCACTGAGAGCCACATTGGGGAGAGCTCAACTTGATACCTTTGCGAAGCGTATTCTGGTATTGGGTTTATTCTGCACCATGCCTTTTGTTTTGTATGTGATGCGAGTCGGAGGAGATTTCATGTTTGCGAGATTTCTCATCCCGATCACAGCCATGTTGCTTTTGACAATAGAAGCAGCCGTTATCCGCACTGTGCGATCACAATTACTCCAAGCGGCAATCGTGGCCGCCCTGGTTCTGATGGTTATCTTTCGTAACGATCCCTTTGACCCTCCGGACAAGAGCATTGATGGAATAACCAACGAGCAGGCGCACTACCCGAGTGAATTGATAAGTAATGCACGGAGAGACGGAGCCAAGCTCAAGAAGTATCTGACTGGTCTGGATGTCTCTGCAGCATACTACGGCAAACTAGCAATGCTGGCTTATTACTCAAGGATCTCCAAAGCTATTGAGGCTGCAGGTTCACTCACGGATAAAGAGTCCGCGCACCGTCCTATTCAGAAGCGAGGTCGGCCGGGACACGAGAAACGGATTCCATATCCCGAGTTGGTGCGTCGGGGAGTCAATTTCGTGCTGGGTGGTACATTCCAATCCCAACCGGACCCGAGCCTTCCCGGTGTGATCTCCTTCGATGGTGCTATCTGCCACATTGTGACCTATCATAACGACATGATGGACAATTTCAGGCAGTACCCCGAAGTGAAGTTTCTTCGCTTCCCTGAGTTTTTGGATCAGTATATCGCAGGCATTGATACGTTGCCTATTGATCGGGTGAGACGGGACCTGGTTTTCTTCAACGAGTATTACTTCAGCCACAACGATGACCAGCAGCGGTCGGTCCAGCTAATGAGCCACATCTCTGGCAGTCGATGACTGCTTTCTGGCTTACGCGCAGGACTGCTTCCCTACCTGGACGAAAAAACAGGCACAGCCTATTAAAACTGAAGACAGATTTTGACCTACTCAATCCTGTTCTATTACGTAGCGAGGCTATCTTATGACCGGGACGAATCTCTCCCTGCCGCAGATGTACGCCCTAATAAGATATGGATCACTAGCCCCGATTGGCCCCAACGAAATCCCGGAAGTAGGCGTGAACTTGTAGAATCCCGAAGGCAGCGTTCGGACCATCATGGGAACCACCTGCGATCTGTCAAATCCACCTTCGAGGCTGATACTCACCTGACATGAATCCTCAGTTATAACAAACTCCAGCGATGAAAAACTGGTTTGCAACTGGCCATCGGGTTCGTGATAAAGCGAGTCGATCCGATCTGATCGCATAAGGGTGTAATCCGTCTCGGCACGAACAATCTGCGGATCTACCCAGACTTTCTCCCAATACCCCTCGTCCAGACTTGGCTGATTGGCTACAGGCGCGGGAGGTCTTGAGCAAGACATGACAAAGACGATCGCCAGAACAGATATCGCCCACACATGACGAAGGAAACAGGGGTTGCCTCTCATGGAATGTGGGTTACTTCGCGGATATATTGATAGTCACCTATAGACACCTTGATAATGTAGTTGCCGCGACGAGCCCTGCGACTGGAGGACCAGTCGAACTCGTGCTTCCCTCGGTTCAGAAGCGAATCAACAACCAAACTGTCCAGCAGTCGGTCGTTGTGGGTAAAGTATCGGACAGAGACCAAAGCGGAGTCTTCAAGCAACTCAAGTTCAATCCAGAAAGGTCGAGCAGTATCCAGTGGAGTAAAAACCGAGGCCAGCTCCCAGCGAGAAAACCGGGCTTCGACCTCTCGTCTGCGTTTTTCCCCACCGCAGTTTTCGATCACGTAAGGATAAATGCCAGCCTCTACCCTATGGCCGGAATCGTCACGCTTGTCCCAATAGAAATTATAATATCCCGGTTTAGGTAGATAGTTGATCAAATGCCTTACCGTATCGCCGGCGCTGTCCATAATGTTGATCTGAGTACGACATCTAGAGGTGGTCTCGATGGGCACCCAGATACGGACCCGTTCGGCTTCGGCACTGTCGGGCGGTTTAATTGACAGGCCGGATACTGTCTGGGCCAACAAATCGGATGAGTACAGAGCCACCATCGCGACCAAGAGACCCAACATGCATATGGTTTTGATTAGTTTCATACTTGTATGTTGTACAAACAAAGGAGACCGGGCAAGCAAAAATCTTGCTACGACATGCACAGGCGGGATAGCCCGCCGGTGGGAATCTAACCAGAAACCGCCGGAAGTGATCTGCGCCTAATCATCGGCGAACATGTTGAAGACAATGTCGTGAATCTCACGTTGGTCAATCGCACCGACTAGTCTCATCTGCAGGTATCACCATCTCAATCTGAAGGTTGTCTATCATCATCCCGCTCGGGACAAAACCACCGATGAACAGCATCAGAGACATGTCGACTCCGGCGGGAACATGGAGCAATTCACTCGAACGATAGTGGGTCCAATTCACGTTATCAACTCTGATTGCAATTGACGGTCCAAACATGCCTTCGTCACCAGGGATGGTCAGCATAACGGAACCCATTTGGCGGGATTGATCAATCTTGCCCCACAGGCTGACAGCATAATACTTATCGCATCTTACTGCTGAAAATGTCAGTGCTGCCGCCGGCTGAAGGCAGCCCCCGCCGATCTGAAGCGCCCTTTCTCCGCATCCGGGAGCGGCACCGTCGACAAACATCTCAGGATGAAGACCGGTCCAACCGAGCGTATCGGTAGGTAGCTCGAATGAATTGGCGTAGAATGCGCTGCTTGTCCCCTGGTGTTTAGTGGGGTTCTCGCCGCCACAACCCGCGCCTATCAGGGCGAGCACAAGTATCGTCGCAATTACAGACCGTAAGTTTCTCATAAAAAATAACCCTCTTCTATATAAGGTATACTCCATAGACGCACAAACTGTCCATATTGACAAATTAAAAGGGGCCGTTCTTGCAACTCTCAGATGGGTGATTGAATCGTCATGCGGTCACGAGTCCGCTGGGCCATCACGGCCTACAGCGGCGGCAGGGGGACAGGCCTTCCCAGAGTGCCTCTCGGCGATGATCAAAAAGTCGGTCCGCCTGCGAATTGGAGCGTCTCAGATTACCGCAACCGGGACGATGAAACCGAAATGACCCCGGTCGAGCGACATAGTAATCTTCCTTCTCCCTCTCTAATGACCACAACCCAACCTTGCGCTCAAGTGCCAAACGTTGCGCCCCCAACAGAATGTTCGTCTCTTCCCGATCAAGATCGGTATCCTTGAACAGATACAAATTTGCCAGACCATTTTCCAAAATTGCACGATTGACAAACAGGCTGTCTACATAAACATACCCCAGCAGCCGGCCATATTTGTCACGACGTTTAGTGGCAAACTCCAGATGCACCTCCTCGCCCAACACCAGATCGGAGAGAAGCCGGGTAGCCTCATCGTAGAATGGTTCCCCCTTCTCGGGCGTGTCCATCGACAATAGACGGACCTTATCGCCTCCTGTCATGGTGAAGGTATCGCCGTCTTTGACACTGACCACAATGAATCGTTCATTAGGATGCTTCTCCTGTCCAATATCCCCTACGAATCGAAATGCCACCAGAACAACAACCAGAAGAATCATGATCGCTAATCGTATGACCAGCCGCCGCTGTCGGTTGTGATTAACCATGCCCATGTACCTCCACCCGCGACCAACCATCCCCGTCCGGAACCACCTCGATCAATGTCTCCACCTGATCGCGGATATCCTCAATATGAGTAATCAGAATAATCTGCGGGAAGCGTTGCTTCAGGTTGCACAAAGCACTTAGTATAAGCTCCTTGCGGTTAGAATCCTGGGATCCGAAAACCTCATCCAAAATGATAAACGACCGATCCAGACCAGCCGACTCGGTCAGAGCCAGCGAGATTGCGAGGCGAAGACACAGATTGGCCAAATCCTTCTCTCCGCCGGAGAAGCGGTCAATCCCATAGAACTGACTGGCATCAAGCAAACGCAGGTTATACTTATCATCGAGTTCGACCATCGAATAGCGGCCATCTGTCATTTCAGAAATGAGCCGACTGGAAAAATCCGCCAGCGTCGGACGAATTCGCGATACCAGATACTCCCGAAACTCCCCAAACAAACTACCGAGCTTCTGCTCATAATACTGGTCATCACGTAACTGATCGACCTGCTCGCGTATCTTGTTGAGATCGTCCAGCCGCTCCCCCTGGGATTCAAGTTCCTTGGCCATGACCTCAAGTTTAGTGCTTCCCGCCACAAACTCTCCCCGCACTTTCTCCAGTTTCGCCTGAGCCTCCTCGAACTTTGACCTGGATTCCTCGAAACGCTTATCAGAGAAATCGAGACTTTCTCGTTCCTCCTTAGAATCAGCGAGTTCATGATCCAACCTCACTATGCTAGCCTTAATATCACCAATCTCTTTCTCGACAGCAGGCTTCCTGGCCAGGGCACCCAACAACTGGTTGAGACTCTTCTCATCATCCTCCAGAGAAGAAACCTGCTTTTCCACCCGGGAGAACTGCTCAGGGTCATATTCAACCGGCCCGACCTTATCCAAACGACTGGTAACATCAGCTAATCTCTGCGAGATTTCTTCTTCCCGCCGAACAAGCTCACTATCGTTCTTAGCGAGTGATTCTTGTTTGATCTGCAGTTCCCGCTGTCGAGTCTCGCTGGCCTGAAGACGGGTCGACTCTTCCTTCAAAAGAGCTCCCTCAGCCTTGAGTGTGTTCAACTGTTGGGAGGCTTCATTATCCTGTTGAGCGAGTCGTCCCATCTCCTCATTGAGGTGCTTTCGGATGCTCGGCAGATCGTCTCCAAGCGGACGCAAACAGCGATCACAGGTAGAGTCCGGCCCCAAATTGGCAATCTGCTCCATTTGCATCCTTAACTTAGATATCTGCTCTGTCACGGCTACTCCCTGACCCCGACACCGGGAGTATTCTTCACGAGCCTCCTCAAGTTTCTGACCTACCCGGTCGGATTGTCCCTCAATATCAGAAGGAACTCCGTCCAACTCTTTCTTCAACGACCCGGATTCGATCCTGATCATAGTCAGGCTCTGCCGTAAATCCTTGCGTTCAGTAACCAGCTCACTCAATTGAGTGGTCAACTGCTGGTGAAGATCAAGCTGCCCTCGGGTGGCCCTAAGATCATCAAGACACCGTTTCAATACCGGAAGTTCCGTAATCCTCCCCTTAAGACTATCAGCTTCGCCGGCTTGTCCGGACAGACGATCTGCTTCAGCACGCAATTGTACCAACCGCTGCCGCAACTGACGGTGAGATGTCTCCATCGCCGCCATCTGAGCTGTCAACTGACTCCACACAGACCGCGTCTCTTGTAGTTTGGTGTATTGTATAGTGGTTTGTCGTAACGCCTTTTCGGATTGACTGCGCTCAGCATCTAATTCTGCAACGGTCCGAGTCAGATTGGATCTTTCCAAGCTGAGTTCAGCTATCCGGGCCGAGATCCGGTCACAATCCAGCAGTCGCGGGGCCAGCAACTCTGCCTTTTCCCGATCCAGGCGTGCTTCCTCTTTGACCCGCGCAACTACCCGATCCAGCCTTTCGATACCGAGCATTCCAGCCAGATGGTCTCTCCGCCGAGCCGGTGGCAGGTCAGAAAGGGCGTTAAGTTCCTGCTGTCGGGCCAGAAAAGAGGTCAAAAAACCTCTCCAATCCAACCCCAGAAGTTCCCCGACATATCGTCGAGTCTCAGTTACCCCCACCGATTCCGAAGCCTCCCCCCGAAATAACTGCACTTCCGGCCTCTCTCGCTTTCCTATCAGGCTTCGAGTTACCCTATAGGACTCTCCCTTGATGGAGAAATCCAGCGTCACCTCGCAATTATCGCTGGCTGCAGCATAGCTGGATTTGATCTCATCGCGGGCTGATCGGGCTGCCTGGTGGCCATAAAGCGCCCATGAAATGGCCTCCACAATTGAAGATTTACCGACCCCATTGTTGCCGATGATACCAATAACAGCATCACCAAACTCAAGATCGACCTTCCGAAGTACCCGATAATTCCGAATTTTTAGCGAATGAAGTTGCATCCCACACCAAGATGACCCGAGCCGGCGTCCTGTCAAGCCTTTCTTCGATTTCTACAGAGTTTGTGATATATCGCTCTGATTGGTTGTCATGCTTTAGGGTGGAACCCTTCTTCGCGGTTCCGCCTTCAATAATTGTCAGGACCACAAGGGGTTCTGACCTACAATGCTACTATTGCCGAAAGCGGCAGACGAGGGCGTCTGCCGCCCACTGGATAATTGTCTGGACCGCAAGGGATTCTGACCTACAAATACTTTCTGGAAATTATTTCCATTTTCGACTTGACAAATCCTGAGTATGAGGTAAGTTGGTACCGAGCGTGTGCAGGTTGCGGAATAGATCTGAGAGCCACTTATGATTTAGTCTGTAACGTACATCTTACCCTCTTTTGTGAAGACAATTTGTTATTGAACGAAATCCTCCGGTTCGCTTGGGGATTATTCTGTCTTATCGCCTTCTGAATCCCATTTGGAATTCCGGCTGTGGTATGACTGACGGTTTCACGACTATTGTCTGATATACGACCCTCAATAACTTCCACTATTTCCATAACCTCGAACTGCTTTTTTGCCCTCGGGCATATAGGCGGTTAGTTTAATGGAGGTAATAGAAACACCTATAAGCCGTGAAATAATGAGCTACAAAGCACTGAATTTTTTTGACACAACGAAAAGAAAGAACTGGAGTTACAAACTCCGACTCCGAAAGATAGGAACATTTGAACTTGTTTGATACAGCGTTTGTCTCGCATTTCCCTAGACACAACAGCGAGGTCATGGTGGAATGCCTTATGACTGCCGATAAAAAGGCAAGTCCGGTAATTCGCCGACGTTTGTGCGGCAAGTTCACAGCTTTCCTTACTTTAAGGAGGATATACATGTTAAGAAGACTGATAATCGCAGTATTCGTTTTAGGTCTCGTTATTGGCCTGAGCAGTACGGCAATTTCAGACGTAAGCAAAGGTGAGTTGAACCCGGTCATCAAGATTGATGCATCGAATCCTCGATTTAATGCTATCGTTGACGGCCGTCCGGAACAACCCGCCTTTAAGAAACCAGAATCTGCCCTGCGTAAGGTAGAGCCAGGCCTCTCTATGCCCGGCACGCCTTATCTCTCATTCTGTGACGTTCAGGATTATACCAGTGGTGCTCCATACTACTACTGGCCAATCCCGGATGCTTATGGAGATGATCTGTTCAACATGCGCTTTACGACAGAAGACGGCTACGATTGTACGCTGTATTTTGCTCATTTGCTCATGTACGGATCCGTTATGACCGGCACGCCGGATTTGCGTGTGTATCTTTGGGACGATAATGGTTTTGGATTCCCAGGTAACAAACTTGACTCGGTTGATATTCTCTACGCCCTCCTGCCGACTTCCGGTCTGGGCTATGCCTCGGCTGATTTCACAGCTGGTGGCTGGATGTTCGGTGACGGCGATGAATATCATTACGGTTGGACGACTCTCCAGAGTGGTCCCGGCGATACGCTGGCGATCATTTCGGATCAAGCTGAAGGACCGTATGCGGGTGAAGAGCGCGCCAGTGAATACATTGGCGGTGTCTGGGGGACGATGTTAAATGATTGGGGTCTCGATGTTTCGTTCTTTATCCTGAGCGAACGATGCTGCAATGAAATCCCTTATTCCGTTTGCACTTGGCATAGTTACTATGCTGGAGCCGCCTATATCTGGGCAGCCCCACACGATGTTTATGGCGACGAAGCCTATTCGATGCGCTTCGGCGTTTCAACCCCTGAGACTCTGGTTCAGGTAGACCTCATGGTCTACGATGCAGGCAATGGAACATTTGGTAATGACGATGTTATTGTCACCATTTGGGGTGATGATGCCGGATTGCCTGATGCGGCTAACCCGCCGATCTACCAGGTAACCGTACCTGCCGGCACTTACCCTGCCTTCCCGACCTGGACTTCTGTTCCTTTCGGTGGTATGATCAACGGGGACTTCCACGTTGCATTCTCAACGTCAGCTACGGTTGACTTAGAGTATTGTCTATCCGACGATGGCACCGCTGGTGTCGGCCGTTCGGCCTCCTATTGGGCTGGCGGACCTTGGGTAGACATGCTTAATGGTTGGGGTCTCGACTGTAACTTCATGTTTGAACCTTACACGTGTCGTGACGAGTTCGAAACGTGCTCGGACCACTGGTGCTACACTAGCGTTGACTATTTCTGGCGTCTGCCAGACGCTTATGGCGACTTTGGTCATGCACAGAGGTTCAGTTCCGTTGGTTCACAATGTCGTGTGCAGGAAGTTGCCATAGCTCTCTACGACAATGGCACACCGACCGCATACACAACCAGCTCTGAGGTCTATGTCTGGCACGATGCTGGTGGTTTGCCGGGTGCTGTAGCCGATCAGGTTACACTGAACCCTGGTGACTATGTATTATTCCCGGCGATGCAAATCGTCGCAACGGACGCCTATATCTCTGGTGACTACTGGGTTGGCATTGTATCGAATGGTACTGACTCAATCGATGGTATCCGTACTATGTCCGACGCTGGTGGCGGTATCGGTGCTTGCGTTGACAGTTGGGCTGAGTACTGGGGCGCCTGGTCCACCATGTGTACATACTGGGGCGTTGGCTGTGACTGGAATATGGTCATAGAAGCCACTCATTGCTGCGTTCCATACACTGGTTTGGATTGTTCGGTAATTCCCGCCGGCGCTCCCGTCGCGAATTATCCGACCTGGAATGGCGACCAGGCACGCACTGGCCACTCCTATGTGGAGACCGGTGATTCCTGGTGCGACATGAGCCTGCTTTGGAACTTCAAGCATGCTAATGGCGTTAGTATGACCGCTCCGGTGATCTATGACAACCGTGTAGTATGCTCGTTCACTGATGAATATATAGTGTTTGACATTACTACCGGTTTACCGGTATACACGTTCTATCCAATGGAATACGGTACGCCGGGGAACGTGCGTTGCGCACCGACAATCGCCGTAGTACCTGGATTCAACAGTGACCTTCCTGTCATGTTCCTTACTGGTGGTAGCAATGGTGAAATCTTCTGCCTTGACTTCGCCACTGGCACCAAGCTTTGGGCCCGTGCCAACACTACCGTTACTCCCGCTGAAATGTTTGGCTCGATGCGATGGGGCAACTTCATCGTTCTGGGCCAGAACCTCTACTGGGGATCAGAAGGTACCGGCGCCGATGCAGCAGTAGTTGGAATTGATATTCCTACTGGTGGACTCCCTGGAGCCATAATTCCTGGTTTCCCAGTTTATGTTACTCAGAGTACCTGGATTTCCGGCGCCACTGACGGCACCCAGTTGTTCTACAGTACTCGTGCCACTGCAGCCGAGGGCGACATTTACGCCATCGACGCTGCCACGGGTGTTATCAACTGGCAGCTTTCCGTACCCCCTGCTGGTGGATTGCAGGCTGTCAACATATATACCCATACTAATGGGTATGTCGGAGACGAAGGATTCACTGGTGGTATTGCGTATGACGCCGGCCTTAATATGATCTACGCAAACTCGCGTGCCGAAGCCGATCACCCGACTGACGGTCTGTTCTATCGCATTCATGCGTCGGACGGAACTATTGAAGGTGATCCTACGGTTGCGAACCGTGTGTTCTACTCGACGCCCATTGTTGATCAGAACCGTGTGATAATGCCGTCCCTGACTCGTTGGATGGGACCGCCTGCTGGTGGCAATTTGTATGCCGTCAACAAGTTCACCGGTAGTGTGGATTGGACCGAGCCTGGCAGTGCAAGTGGTGGTCGCTACTATTCCGGCGCTGTTATGTCCTGCGAGCCGGAGCCTACACCTGATCTGGTCTATGCGTTCACCGAAGACGGCTTCTTCCATTGCGTTAATGGCAACACCGGTGAAGAACTCTGGCAACGTCGTGGCCATTCCGTCACACCTGGTCAGGGTGTGGGCGTCGCACTTGGTCTTGATGAACTCGGTAAACCTATTCTCGTCACAGCTGACTTGATAGGTAATCTATTCGTCTTGAAGGATAAGGACATTGCACGTCCTCGCCTCGAAATCCAGACTTACGTCCCGCAAATTGCGGTTGAGTTTGGTGGACAGGCAAGTGTACTACTCTCTGCTCCTAGTATCTTCACGAATACCGGATGTGCTGACCTTATTTTCAACAGCGTAATTGCTGATACCGATCCGTTTGGAACGGTTATCTTCAATTTTGCTGCTTCGAATACTAAGGTTGATTTCATGGATCGTGCGGCCAATATCGCCAATGATATTTCCCGCAGTGCTTTCTTGTCTAAGTACCTCACTATAGATGAAGGCTCGATCGAGACTATCCGTGACTTCTCTAATGAGCGGATGACCAACACTTCTGCGGCTGGCATGCCGGACTTCATCAACGGCATAAACTACCCGACAAACGGGACTGTTTTGGCTGCCGGTGACAGTGCTGATCTCGTAGTGGACGTTATACAGGCCAACATTAACCGTGGCCCGCAGTCGTTCTATGTGCAGCTCTGCACCAATGATCCGGACTATTTTCTGGATGATACTTTAGCTTGTCCGGAAATGTATGTGACACTCGTCGGTGGCTGTCTGATTGACACCACGACACTGCATTTCGGTATTGGTGAAGCCAATGCGCAGCACGTTACCAACACTGGCCGCCTGGGAACAGGTGACTGGGGTGACGGTGCCTCCGGCTTCAACTGCTTCCTGATTGACGGCGACGGCGCCACGTACTACCAGGGCTCTTACGGCTGGTGGGCGGACGACGGCGACACCCTCGGCCATCGCATGGCTACCAATAGTCAAGATTGGACCCAAGGTGGTGGTGAAGTCGATGCCTTTGTCTCGATGCAGCCAGATCCGAACTGGTGTGACGGTGAGTGCAAGCCAGCACTACAAACTGGCGTCACTCTGGGTCACATGACCAACGACGATGGTGGGACCTATGATCCTATCCTGGGTAACATGGTCTGTAAGAGCTGGGTCGACTCGGTCCAGAACTTCGACCTTGGCTATGGCTGGGACTGGGGCAACTTCGGTGCTCCGTTCGATGCCGCTCTCTCTATGGGACTGTACTGTAACAGTCGCGTAGTCGGCGCCATTGACGTTCCCGAGCTGGCTAACCTTACCCTTGAGATCATGGAAATCACCGAACGTAACGGTCTTGACCTACCTAACTGGTACATGGGCGAATACTTCGACTGTGATGCCGGTAACGATACCATCTTTATCGACCGTGACATATCTACATCCTGGTTCTTCAATGAATCAACAATGGATATGGCTTTTGGTCAGGTGAAGATTCCGTTTGGTTGCGGCTATGAACCCTCGATTAACGTCTGGGGTACTTCTGGCGTGAACCCGGGTCAAGGTTTCTGGGACTGGGCTCAGTTCTGGGATGCCGCCTGGGGTTACGTAACCGCAGGTCCTGGTATCTTTAGTGATGGTGACATGGGTGCTGGTGACGAAGAAGCCTTCGTGACCCTGGCTCAGCATGACTTCGTAGGAGATGAAACATACGAAATCGGTGTGGTTCACTTCCAACTGTTTGGTCTGGCTGACGCTTCCAGTTCTGCGGAATTGGTACCTATGGCTAATTTGGTCAACCAGTGGGCCGGTTTCGGCCGTGGTGACGTCAACAATGACGGCATGGTTAACCTGGCTGACATCATTTACCTGGCTATTACCGTTGCTGATGGTACTCCTGGAGCGATTCCGTTCCAGCACCTCTCAGATGTAGATGGCGATCCGGGTGGCCTCATCAATATTGATGATGTCTACTTCTTGATTGACTTCTACTTCAACGGTGGTGACTGCCCGGTTGGTGCTTTTGCTTTCTAATTTGATTTTAGAACGGCATTACGCCTGATATATGAAGCGAGACCTTCGGGGTCTCGCTTCTTTTTTTGTGGAACCGGCATACATCGTGTGCCTTAATTGCATATTATGTCCACCGATAACGACAGCACCGACCAGATCACCCTGCTATTGCGTGACCTGTTTGAGATTAACGCCGCGTATTATCGTGGGAATGAGCTGGTCTTTGGCCTGACCCATCGATCTCTGAATAGATCAAAAGCGCACAAAGCCATCTCTTCGCGACTCAAGACAGCGGGCTATCGGTTTACCCTTGAGACCACCGAGGCCGGTACGCTGCTACGCATTGACCCGAAACCGCGACTACGTATCCCTCCGCTCAACATCATACTGTTTGTTGCCACTCTTTTTTCCATATACGTAGTTCCGGTTTTCCTGCGCAATCTCAACGCCGCCGCATACTACATTGCCATGCAACTCCAAAATGGCGGGACAGTTGCAATTGATGAAGGAAGTCTTCTTCTCAAGGCTTTTCCCCTGGCCGTCGATGGCACCGGCCAGGACTTGAGCAAAGGCGTTGGGGTTGAGTTTGCCCTGGCGCTGATGTCAATCCTGCTGGTGCACGAGATGGGTCATTTTATTGCCGGTCGCAGGCGGCATATCATAACTTCGTGGCCATATTTCATTCCGGCTCCAAACATCATTGGGACCTTTGGAGCCATCATCAAATCAAGGTCGCCATTTCACAATCGCCGTGATCTTATCGAAGTCGGCGCGGCCGGTCCGTTGGCGGGATGGGTAGTGGCGGTGTTCTGGCTAATCTATGGACTGGCGGAATCATCTTTCCAGCCACTTGGTACTTTCGGAATCAAGGACCTGCCTTTCGCCCTCGAAGGAGAATCAATCCTTATGCGCGTAGTCACCCAGGCCCTTATCGGAAACGCCCCGGAAGGACAGATGTACTTGCTTTCCGAGGCCGCATTCGCCGGCTGGGTGGGTCTACTGGTTACGGCGATCAACCTCTTGCCAATAGGACAGCTTGACGGTGGACACATCTTGTACGGTCTTACCCGTCGACATCAGCACTGGCTTGGCATGCTTGCTATGGGAAGTCTTTTCGTGTTGGGCTTTCAGTCGCCTATGTGGTGGGTGTTTGCCGTGTTTGGTCTGGTCTTTCGGGTGAAACATCCACCGACGCTCGATGATCAGCAACCGCTGTCACGGGCGGCATTGCTGGCCGGCATTGCATCAATTGTGATTCTGGTGATTTCTTTTACACCGATACCGTTTCGCTAACAGTAATCTCATCCGTACAATCAGCGTCCTCATCGGTGCCATACAGCTCCTTGAAGTCGATCTTCCCTTTGCTTACCACAGTCAGGAACAGATCTACAATCTCAGGATCAAACTGCACTCCACTATATTTGATCAACTCCTCAACGGCTGATTTCGAGTCGGTTCCCAATCGATATGGTCGATCTGACAAAATGGCATCAAAGGTATCAACCACAGCCAACAAGCGTCCTTCCAAAGGGATGTCTTCTCCCTTGAGATGTTTTGGATAACCGTGACCATCCCAACGTTCATGGTGAGCACCGATATAAGGTACTGCTGGTTTGAATCTGCTTATGCCGCGAATTATTCTCAACCCGAGTTCGGGATGTTTACGCATTTTCTTTGTTTCATCCTGGGTAAGGGCACTCGCTTTGTTGAGGATGCTGTCCGGAACACCAATCTTCCCAATATCGTGCAGGGTGCAGCCCATGATCAAGTCATGAATTTGATTCTCGCTCCAGCCCATTTCGCGCGCTACTTCCTCAGCCAGAACACAGACGCGATCAGTATGACCAGCCGTATAATTATCACGTGCCTCAATGGCGTTGGCCAAACCACGGATAGCTTCCAAATAGGATTGTTGAAGGTCTCCATACAATTTGTGATTGGCTATGGCTGATGCCGCCGTATTGGTCAGGATCGAGAGGATGTCCAACTGCCCGGGCGTAACCTGACCAAAATGGGATTCTATCACAAGGCTAATGACGCCGTGCAAAGTTCTACGAATGAAAATGGGTTGATAAATTGTCAGTCTTACCAACGACTGGCCACGCTGCTTAATCCGCTTACCCTCAATGACCGGCCTCGGACGCCAGGTCCCGGCGAACTTCTTCAAAGCTTGAACACTAAGAACTTGATCTTCAAAGGCGGGATCATCTACGGCGAAAACCTGCCGAATTGGAGTTTCTGATTTCGGTTCAATCTCGAACAGGCCTGTTGCAACGGCACCCAGTTCCTCTTTAGCCGAATCAACCACCATCTGTAACAGCCGGTCAATCTCAATTCCGGAGGCGTGTGCATTGGCTACCTTCAGGAATTCGACCTGGCCACGTAACCTGAGGTTATCTCGTAAGACATGCTGGTGTGACAGGGCACGTCGTATCGTCGAGCGGAGCATCTCCAGCTTGAACGGCTTGACGAGGAAATCATAGGCACCCTTCTTCAGAACCGTGACCGCCGTCTGCACTGTCGGATGAGCCGTCATCAGAATCACGACCGCATCATCCTGGGTAGCCTGGGCAGTTTCCAGAATATCAACTCCGGAATGCTCACCCAACAGCAGATCACTCAGGACAAGATCAACCGGATGGGATTGAAGATACTTCAGCGCCTCGGCCGGGTCCTGGAAAATCGCAAGCGAGTACTTGTCTGGCCCAAGTGCCTCTTCAATCACACTACAAATGTATTCCTCGTCATCAACAACGAGGATTGTCGGGGTTGAATCAAAATCCATCTGTTCCTCGGTCTTTTCTTCTTCGCTCCTACAATCGACGACTCACTTCAGTTATCGGATAACCTGACGACATGCCCATAGCCCAAGGACGTAATGTACAAAGATTGGACTGGAACGATACTCAGATATCAAGGAAGGAGTTCATCAGCCCGGTAGGAAGATCGAACCAAAGGGCCGGAGGCTACTTGCGATATACCTGCTTCGAGGGCCAGCCGTTTCAAATCGGAAAACTCATCAGGGAGAACATACCTCTCCACCGGGAGATGATTAGAGGAGGGACTCAAGTACTGCCCCATAGTAAGAATAGAAACACCTACTTCGGCCAGATCGGCAAATACGGTAACCAGTTCCTCACGTCTCTCGCCCAGACCTAACATGAGCCCCGACTTGGTTCTGATATCTGACTCGTTGTGAACTTGTCGCAACAGGGTTAGAGAGCAATCATACTTTGCCGCCGGTCTGACCTTAGAATACAGTCTTGGAACAGTTTCGACATTATGATTGAAAACATCCGGGCAGCTTCGAATGATAACTCTGGCTGCTTCTGATGATCCCTTGAAATCGGGAGTCAGGAGTTCTATGCCTGCTTCTGGGAGGACTTTTCGAATCTCAGCTACGGTGGCTGCAAAATGATTGGCTCCTCCATCTGCAAGATCATCGCGGGTAACAGAAGTAACCACCACGTATTTCAAATCCAGTAGTCGGGCCGCCTCAGCCGTTCGGGCTGGCTCACCGGCATCAGGAGGCGCAGGACGACCTATCTCGATATCGCAGAAACGACAGTTCCTCGTGCACTTTGATCCAAGAATAAGAAAGGTCGCTGTTCCGCGATTGAAGCACTCCCCTCGATTGGGACAATTCGCCTCGCGACAAACTGTGTTCAATCCCAGCCCCTTCACCAGATGATCAACATGTTCGAACTTGGTGCCACCAATAACCGGTACTCGCAACCATTCCGGCTTCCTGACAATCTTCCGATGTCCGCTATTGTCGTTCATAATGAAATTCAACTGCCAATCCCAAGCAATAGTTCTCAAGCAATATGGTCGATTTTCGATCAAGTATACCGGCCAAACGCTCGATAATCAAAGAAAAGCCCGAATATTGTGCTTTACAAGGAGAAATCGGATGTCGCTTCGACTGGTCGTCATTAGTCTACTGGTTTTCATATTCGTCGCCGGCCCGCTATGTGCGGAAACTAAGAAACAGGCCCGTTTGGTTCGAATTGATGATTTGGACAAAACCGAACTTCGTGTCGCGCCCTCACTGATCACCGCTGACACCTGTATCGTACGCCACGACCAGGGGATCTTTTACAAAATTGATGGCTGGGTCACCGGCAACGAACTCTACAAGAGCTACCTCGATCCGGAGGCCTCCTGCCCTTCGCCATATCCGTTCACGATAATCGCGATCAATATGCCCATGTTTTTTGGCAGGGCTACCACTCTGAGTGTGTCTGTTGATGTGGAAGCAGTCGACCTCAGTGTCCCCGGATGTCCGTATCCAGGTGAACTGTTGAGCGTATCCAGTGAGTGGGTGCTGGATGTACCTGGCCGGGATCTGTATGATATTTGGATACCTCTTGATACGCCGGTCACAGTTAATGGGCCGTTCTTCGCCGGCTTTTTCCTTGGTTCTGTTTTTGAGGTAGCTGACAGCGCAGCAGTCGTTATTGACACCTTCCCGACTACCTGTGTTTCGTACAATATCTGGGACGACACATTAGGGTGGGTCGACCTGGTTGATAATTCGTTCTACAATTTCTCGGGACGACTGGTACTCTATGCGGCGGGCATCCCGTCGGACGGAGGACCGACTCCCCAACTGAGTTTTATGTTTCCGCAAGAAGGCGATACTCTCCTCGGTTCGGCCTCTCTTTGGGCACACGAGACAACGAGATCAACGATAGTCAGCCATACCGAGTTCGAGTACCGATCGGGAACAACCTGGATCATGATCGGACAGGATGTTGACGGTACGTCATCGTTCCGCGACGGTACAAATCAGGCGGGTATCGGTGATGATTTCAGCATCCAATGGAATTTCGAGGGATTATCGGAAGGTAATACTCTACTCCGAGCCACTGTCTACGATACTCTGGGGCAAGGTTTCTCCGAGACAGTTTCGGTTTACCTAAAGCCAAAACCACCCCTTCCCACCATTGTTTCTCCAAGCAATGGCGAATCCTTCTGCACCGCCCTGAATCTCCTGGCTTCGTGCCCTGATCCGGACGCGCTCTACATGTATGGCCTTCGCCATCCGGCGGACAATACATATTCAGCCAGTCTTGCTATCGTTGGACCGTCCCCTCACGGATCACACTACAATGGACCGTTAGCCGCTGCGACAATTATTCAATTGTGGTTTGACCGAGGTTACGAAGATTTGATGAATGAAGGAGGCCACATACTCACCCTGGACTCATTAGCAAACCAACTGGCCAACAACTACACCCAGACAGCGGCTGATATGGGCACCTGGGATGGACATCTCGTTAGCGGAATGCGCGACTTCTTCGAGGATAAGGGAGTTCCAGTAAATTCTGATTTCCAGCGTAGTCCTGACTACTACACGATACGTCAATGGGCGGAGGGCGAACAACGCGGTGTCCTTCTCGGTCTGGGGGGAACTCCCGGACAATGGGTCACAGTTGACGGATTCTCCGGTTGGGAACAGCCAGACGGCACCCACTTGGTACGCATCTCAAACCCTGTCACCGGGACGATGGATGAAGTTCCCATACGGCAAATTGGTGCCTGGAGTAGTCTTTACCTTGATGGCTCCTGGCATCAGATTGACATTATGATATCAGTTATCCCCACGGACTGGACTGTGAATCTCACTTCCTTTGCAGGGGACTTAGACGGATCCGACGGATGGTCTATTACGTGGACTCCGACCGGCATAATCGAGGGAGATTGGTACCATGTCACAGCTATAGCCGGTAACTCCACTGGCCACCGGGCCAGTTCTTCAGTGCTCCTCCACTATGATTGCGGTTCGAGCTATGCCTATGGCGACTACGACGGGGATGGCGTAGCCAATATTCTGGACCTGGATTACCTCATGGATTTTGTTGCCAGCAATGGAGAACCACCGATCGGAGGTGGAGCTCGTGCCGATGCCAACGGTGACGGTACAATCAATATAACCGATGTCGTCTACTATATGAACTTCCTGTTTGGTACGGCCAGTCCACCCAACTATTGATGTTCCACAGGGACCGTTCTTAGCAACGACTACCGCCAAATATCGAGGGCGGCACCACAAGGTGCCGCCCGTTCGTTTTGACTCTAAATTGGAAAACAAATACTCTAGTCTACCATGTTAACTTCCAATAGGTTGAGTCGGGAACGGTCACTCGCTGTCGCAGTACTGTTCCATCGGAGCGCATGATAGTAATCTCGTACCGGGTGTCGGACGGATCGAGTATTTCCGAAGGTAATAGGTCGAGTATGAACAGCCCGAAAGTATCCGTTGTGGTGCTCACGGCAAACGGAGAGATCACATATCCGTCACATTTGACTACGCCGTCAGGCAACGAAGCTGTGACGGACACGCCTGTTTCCGGCTCACCGGCCAAATTGTATACCCAGTCATAGACCCGGCACAAGCCCGGGTTAGTCGGCGTTCCGACATCAAATTGGTAACCCATGACCGTATCAGTACCGGTTCCAATGACAGCAAGGGTATCATAGGCATCGAACATGTAACCGGGCGATGACGCCACCACCACAAAGCTATCAGCATCAAGATTGAAGGCGACTTCGCCATTGCTGTTGGTTGATCCTGTAGCCACCAGACTGCTCTGGTTGACACCTCGAACCTGCATGGAAACTCCCGATACAGCCTGGTCGGCAGCTGTGTCCCAGGTTACGAGTGTAAAGGAGTATGCTCCGGTACCGCCACTAATTCCCGACACCTCGGTGTCAAGGTACTTCCCGAAGGACCCGCTCGTAGTGTGACCCGATTGTGGTGTGTTCCAAACCCACCGAGCGATAGAAGTCGAATCCGCCAAGTCTCCGCGCTCGGTCTTGTTGGTATCGATTATCCCCCCCTTTACCATCACCGAATCCGTCAACAGAGCTATCTGGTCAGAAAACTCGGTGCTGATAATTTGAAATATCATCCTTGTAGGCGTGAGTAGTCCCAAGCTGTTATTTTTTACTGTTAATGCCAGGTTGTATACGCCAGGTGCACCCGGACCGTCGATGTTTGACACCTGTTCTGCAAAAGTATAGTACTGCTTGGCGCCAACTGTCTGCGAAGTAATCCTGCTGTCGCCAATAGCCATTGAATCGCGAAAAGCAACTCCCCCATTGGGTGCCATCACAAGAACAAAAGCCGAGTCTGCAGTCGTTGGATTGCCAAGACTGTCGAGCGAGAAAAACAGTACAACTAGAGAGTCTTCTGCAGTAGGTGAACTGGTAGAGTTGTTCACCACCGACGGCCAGGCAGGTGAGGTAAGCAGCATCAAAACAGCCAGACCGGTGATAAGTTTCATAGCACGTCTCCAATTATCATTTATGTTCATACTTGATCTCCATATCTCTCCTACTATCCGTCACTCAATATCTGACCGATCATCCGTCGCCGAGCGCCAACGACTTCGAAAAAGTCGGTCGTAAAGAGCAAAACCATAGGCGAGAGCCCGGTCGATGATTCGGTGGTTAGGATTTGTTTCTGTGCAGAGTTTGCGGGAAACGCATTCTCGTTAATCAAGATGAAGCCGTAATCTTGGCTGGATGTATCCCAGTAATTGAGGACCCGGTTAAAGTGGTCAAACGAAAAGTACTGGTCAGTGCCGGTGATTGTTGTGGTACAGGCCACTCCGACATTGTAATCTCCACCGGTAGTGGTCCAGTTAAGTGAGTCGGAATCGCCCACATCCAGCCAGGCGTGATACCATGTCGCACCAGAGTCCGGGTTGGGGTAGTCACCCAGCATCGAGGTCACTTCTGTCCCTTCATAAATCTGTTTGGTCAAGGGGTAGAGAAATATCTTACGGTCGACACCGTCAAATTCATACACGCAGTTAATCAGAAACTTCGATGAATCCGGAATCGACCCTTCCCATCCAGGAATACTCAATAATGCACGATGATCCCTTGCGGAAGGGTATACACCAATCCGCATTCGGTACAATCCTCCGGTGTTGAAACGGCGGCAATCTTCCCCAGGGCGCTCAGGATCACAGTCGGCATATGAGTAGATGTAACAATCCTCTATGTCGGAAGTGCCTTTAAGCGTGTCAACGCCTGTCTGTGCTACCGTTGCCATCAAAGCGAGGACTATTAGTACTGCGCCCAGTCGTATTATCACGCCGCCTTCTCCTTCCGTGCCTTGGCAGGTTGCTTGCGACCGGTAGAGGCTTTTGGTTTGTCTTCCCCCAATCCGGCTTTTCGTATCTTGTCCAGCATGTCCCAGAATTCTTTATTACCAGGTTCTTTGGCGGCGACTTTCATTCGCATGTCTATCATTTTCAAGAACTCTCCTATTGTAAGACCCTGTTCACTAACCTTCTTGAGCAATTTGTCATAACAGCTCTCAATCAGCCCATCTATCTTGTCAACTGAGTCGCGACCTGATCTCAGGTAGCTTTCCTCTCTTCCCACGTTAGCCCCCCATCTCGATTATCAGCAGATCCGCCGCCACCGGGCCAGAGCTATCCGCCTCGCGAGCCACTTTGAAACTCGTCCCTGATTCACTGCCGACAACAAAAACCGCATCAGAGGTGTGAGAGCGCAGGAAAACCCGGGGCGATTCTATTATCTCTGGGAGTACGTTTCCGCGAAAATCAACCAGGTCATCAAACGACACTTCCTGTGAACTCTCGCCGACAGAACAACTGCCATACAGGACGGTCTTCTCGGCCCCAACCTGTTCCAGAGTCACGAATGCCAGTTCCCCCATGTTGGGCAATCCCCAAACGGTGAAGTCAGGAACAAACCACATACGGCGTGAAGTAACCTCCGCCAAACCCATATTCATCCTCCTTTTCTCAACTATGAACCGGTCCGTTAGGACCGTCGAACGGTGGACGGAACTCTCTGACCAGCCGACCTGATTGCTCGGCAAACACTTCAGCCAACTTAATCCATGCCACCGCTGAACGGTCTTCGCCTCGCATGGACGACAATTCGCGAGCTGCCGACGCATGACAGACAATAGCCAAAGCCCTATAAGTTGCCGCCGCCTGAAGAACGGGATCAGCCCCAAAGGCTCCCGAGGGATCGACCTCCCGTTCGATCTGCCCGTTGGCCTCAAGAACGGCTGAGTTGAGTATCTCCTCGTTATGGCTCTGATACACCGGCTCGTAGTCCAGGAACATCGTCTCACCGGCAGCGATATTACCTCCCGACAGACGCCGCAACTGGCCGAGCCTGGCACGCACCTGGAAATCGCTACCTGTCACATATGTCACGAATGGGATATACCAGACGACCACACTGTCACTCACCGACAGGGCACCGTCGGTCTTGATGAATAGATCACCACTGCCATAGTCGACAACATAATCAACGTTCTCGACAAACACCGTCCCCAGAGAACTATCCGACGCAACCACGATCGAACCGCGTTTCAGAGGTCCTGCCGTCAATGAATTCGTCCCCGAAGCTAGCGTGATCGAAACACGCTCAGGCGAAACCGACTGGACCGACTTGACACGCAACGATGATTCCTCGACTGCCCCGGAGAAAAACGATACGTATTCGTCGGTATCAAGGACGACCGGTTGATCGCGCACTGCGCCATACACGGGGAACGCGGTGGCCAGATGGTGACTGACCAATTGGACATTGGTATATGACATGAGCTACCTCCTTGCGACCAAAATCTGTAGGTCAGAAATGGCCGTTAGTTGACTCCCCACCGGTGACGTCGTGAACACTGAGTTCACTTCAACTCTTATCCAAAATCGATTGTTTTCGTACAAGAGGAGCTTCTGCCAATCGTGTGGGACATCGTTGAAATCATCCCAGAGGAGCAGATCCTTATCCGTGGCGTCGAAATCAAAACCACCCCCGGCCGGAGTGAATGCAATCCAGTTTGACCCATTCCAGTAACTGTATACGACCGTTCCGCCCGCACCCGCCGTGGAGAGCAGCAACTTGAGGAAGCGGAACTTCCGATCCATTCCCAGAAACAGAGAGTCACCGCTCGCATTCAGAAGCTTGCCGGAGCCGGAATGATACACATCACCGGTCGTGGCGCTGGCTGCGACGGAAGTGAGGTCTTCATAGCTGGCTGATGATGATTCATAGGCCAGCACGGTATTGAGCTCCTTTGCTCTCGCATCCAACGGTTCAGGGGTTGAGAAACTTCCGGTGTGCCTGGTAGTGTACATAATGATCTTCTGGTCTGAGGCAAATGCACTCAGAAAAGTCACTACCGGGATATTATTTGAGTACTTCAGTTGTGGAGAACTACCACTGTCGGCATCCAGCGACGACACCGCCCCCCATGCTGCCCCATCATGTTCCCGGAACTTGAGTTCGTTGTTGTCCCAAACCACTCCCAGCCTGCCATCGACGGCCAGAGCGGCATCATAATGCTGATCCAGCACCGTCCCGGTCGCAATCACTACCTCACTTGACCAGCTTCCGCCGGCAATGGGCAGGGATCGTATTGCTATCTTGGCGGCGGCTTCACTGTAAATTACATGGATGTCGCCGGCTGCTATGATAGTCTTCGGAAAGACCGATGACGCTCCGTCCGTGAGGACGGTTCCATTGTCGCTTGGACCACTCCCCCAGGTTGCCCCACTGTCGGTCGATGATTTGACATACAACGTTTTCACACCGCCCGTAACCTTGGCAAAAGCCACCCACAATTTACCGTCAACTTCCACGGCTACAGATGGATACAACGATGTTCCACTGTAGATGGTCACCTTGAGTCCAATCGACCACACACCGCCCCCAAAATCGAGCTTGCGTGTCACCAGGTAATTGGTACTGGTCTCGGAGTAGACTATGTGGATGTCGCTGTCGGACATCATAACGCAATCGAACGGCTCATCGGCGGTATCGGTAGCAATCGTGGTTAGCGACGACCATGATGAATAGGGTGCGTCGGCGTAACTGTACTTAATTTCACCGGCTGCCGTTTGAATCAGAACCACCTGACGTCCGGTGTATTGTCCCGATTCGACCCGCAACAGCTTGCGTCCGGACGGATATCCCAGTCCGTTGGCGGCAGTAGTTGTCGTGATTTCCTGCTGCATAAATCCTCACTAGGAGTGGGACCCGGACGAGCCGGGTCCCGGATTGCTTAGGAGTAAACTGTGTCGAGCACCACCGAGGCTTCCTTGATCACTTTGGCATAAGTGACCGACTCGGAAATGACCGCTTCCTCGAACCGCTGTTCGATTATCTTGTCATACTCAACCATCAACGGCTGGGTAATGACTTCCTCGACAGCAAAGCGACTGTCCAGACCGATAACGATATCAGTCGGCACTTCATCGCATCGTACCAATGACGCCCCCAGCGGACTGAACAGGTCGCCGGTGTTCTGGAAACGATAACCAGCCATCGGGTCCTTGAACTCGTCCAATGTGAGCACGGTTTTCATCTGGTTGACATGGGCGATGACGGTGTTCATCTCAAAAGGCGAGAACTTGGACCACAGCGTAATGAGATCGTCGTAGTCAAGCGTCCCACTCGCAGCCGAGTTGAAAACTGTTGCGGCATTGTCATTACCGTCGCCGTTGATGATCGTATCGACCAGCATAGCGATCTTGTCCGTCTGAAGGCGGAACCCGATGTACCACAACAGTACCCGGAACTGCGATGTCGTTCGGTACCGCAGTGCCTTGTAGCTGGTCTTGAGTGCCAGGCCGTAATCAATTACACTCACGGCATGGTTCTGCTCCGTCACCAGCAACTGCGGGATATCGGCGCCGTCACCAATCGGGCGCAGCGAGAACTTCGCACTGTCGGAAGTGTCGATGAAAAACGGCGTGTAGTTGTTGCTGGCCACCGTAGTCGTGTTGGCCACCAGACGCGACAACTCGGGACGCATGGCCTGACCCTTGCGAACTTCGCGCCGCATGAACTCCGGCAGCAGAGCAGGAGCCTGTTGAAAGAACTGCTCCACGGTTGTTGGTGTCTTGCCGCCAAAACGGATTCCGGCCAGCACCAGTTGACGCTCAAAAGCATCCAGTGACGATCCCGCCCGGCTGGGGTCATATTCATCCAACTCCAGCATTTCTGACAGAGTCAAACCCCGGGCATCTGCCTCGGTATAGAAATCGCGACTGACGTCAAGGGTTGCGGCACGACCAAGGTCTACCGGTCCCGGCGTTCTGTCGGCCCCCAGTTCGCGATGCAAATCGGATTGTTCGGACATCTGTAAGAACTGATCAAAGTCCATAATATTCCTCACCTAATTTAGCAGTATGACACAATCGGTGGTGCCGTTGACTTCCAGAACTGTCCCTCGGGCGATATTGCCTCCGGCCGGATCGCTCGCCACCGTTGTGGCTTGTTTGACTGTGTTGCTCGCTCCACCGATGACCCGGTTGCCAATCGTCGGATAGGTCGTCCCGATCGCCAGTCGGCAGATTCCGCCCACCTGAACTGTAGCCAGCCGTTGACCGTCATCGTTGTCCGTCAACGTCAGACTGAGGAGTTTCCCAAGTAGCTGACTTCCGTTAGTAATTGGCCCCACTTCATTGCTACCTGTGAGCATCACTGGATTTCCGAGGTCGGCATCCTTGAGATCGTCCACACCGGCAGTTTGCGCAATGTCGAACGTTACCAGTACCGGGGCTACTGCCTCAAGGTTCTGATCTCTTACTGACATGATTGTTCCTTTCATTCATAACGTCTTTTGCTTCGTGGCCGGGAATGTCTCCCTCATGGCCGGGACCTCAGTCCCTCAGTTAACTTATTGCTCTCCCGCTCGATTCGAGTGACCGACACAAACGGGCAGCCGACCGAAACTGGTCGGAAAGGCATCGCGAAATCGAACCGACATCAGTGCGTATTGACGCACAAGATCAGTTGCGTTCATCTCCGATAACGTTTCCAGAAAAACAGTGGCCTGCTTCAGCGCCTCACGGTTGCGACTCACCGCCGCTATGGCTTTGGTCATGCCGGCAATGCGGCCTTCGTAATCGGTTCGCAGTACCTCCATCTCCCGGTCGAGCCGCAGCAACTCCGGAAGTCGAACCGCAAGTTCAGCCAACCACCGTCGGTGACCGTCAAAGTCAATCGTCGGCAGGCCATCATCTGTTAGAGCGCCAACCATCTCGGTGATGTGGGCGACATCAATAATATTATTGTCCAATCTTCCCTCCCGATCCTTCCGCCAGGTAGGCTTCGATTCTTGTCAAGCGGGCTTCCATTTCCTTTGAGAAAATGAAGAACTGTTCCTTACTCACTACTCCCTCCTTAAGGATCACCTCAATGTTTCCCAGCTTTTTGTCCAATGTTCCTACAACCCCTGTCTCCGCCTTGGTCGCCAGATCGATCCTGAGTGACTGAATTGTTAAGAAGTACGCGACCAACGCTCCAGCTACCATTGCCACCATATTCAGAAGCGGTCCACTCAGTCGGAACCCGACTTCTGTTGGATGTCGTACCATTTGTTCTCCCGATTATCGCATTGTATATTTCTTGGTTCTGTTTAATTCAGCTGCGTCACTTTGAGACGGTCCGCTGATTTGTGGAAAATGTATCTCTGGCGTTCATGGAGCTTGATTGGCTGTAGACAGAACTGTCCGTTCAGATGTCCTGTTAGCCTCCAGAGGGTACTCTTTCCCACCAACGTACTCTCTACAATGTCACCACAGACCGCTGTCGTCGTGTTGATCTCACTCACACCGTCAGGTTCACTGATTGCATCAGTGACAAATCGTGCGCCCTGTGCCAGACGGGAAAAATCAAACTGCCGCACTTCCAGACGCCGAACCGCATCGTTCTCGGTCAGCATCAGTTGCGCTCGTCCAGTCTCTATGTCCACCTTCAGCGTGTAGTAGCCAACAGTTCTGGGCGATTCCCTACGAATCTCTTTTAGTCGGTCAACATGATAGCTGTACCCTGCGAATCGGGGGGGATACTTTCCTTCCGGCCAGACTTTGACACCGTCCCGCGTCGATAGAGCCAACGCTGCGGGTGATAATCCAGCCAGATCAGTGAGCCTGCCAGGTTGCATACGCACCTGGTATCGCCTCTCACTAACCGATGCGTCCGGCAACTGGAAGTCATCCCGGGGGAACAATCGAATCTCCAGCCGCCGGACCGATGACGATTTCCCATCAATGAAGCGCCGCACCTGATCAACCCGGCAGCGTTCCTTGCCACGCAGACCGATCAGGTAACCGAAGACATCTCGCATCTCCGGTAGACGACGATCGGTAAATCGACCCACCATTTCCTCCGGAAGAGCGACTCCGTCCGGTGAGACAATCGCTATCCCTTCAGCGCTGCACGTCACCAGCACCGGCAGACCTTCGTAGCGCGGCGTCACCAGGTACTGCCCGGCAGCGTCAAGTTCGGTGGGACTGGTAATCACCTGTTCGGTAGCTGGCAAGTCGACCTTTGGCTTTGCTTTCTGAGTTCGCAGTTCTTTCGAGATTGATGTGTCCGCCACCGCCCCACGGTAGACCAGTGATGTTTCCAACACTCGTTCGATCTGCCGATAGTTGAAATGGCACACCACTTCTGTTCCGTCACGGTCGTACCGCTCGAATGGCTGGTGTTCACAGGTACGAATATCCTGACCACATACAGAACACTCCGGCATCAGGAAAGTGAAACCAATTGAACACTCTTTGTAGATTCCGCCGTCGATATTCTCCCGTAGCGTGTCGGCTCCCTGGGCGCTCTTCAGCCAATAGAAGTAGCTCTTGACCCAGTGCCGTCCCTGATGCTCAACGACTGCCGCATGAAAATTACGCCCAATTGGCAAACGATCCTTGCGATGGCCAACCATTACCGGCGAGTCAATCAACAACCGGCACAGCGCCTGGTGTTCGTCAGTCGGGAAACAACCGCCAAAACTGTTGACCTCATCCGAGACGACATACATGGCCCTGATGTACACATCATCCTTCTCCAGTGGTTCAGGGGGATTGATGTTAGTATTGATCAGCTTGATTAATTCAGTGCTGATGGCCTCATCTCTCTCGGCCAATCGGGCTGTGATTTTGCCAATATCGGCGTTCATAGAACCTCCGTTTCTGGTTTTTCAGAGAAGCCGCAAACCACGATCAGCAGAGGTTTTGAGGTATTATTGCGCAAACCAATATCCGACTATGCAATTCCGGAGCATATTGTACTATCCCCATACATTGTCGTAATCGCATGACAATAACAAACTTAGCGGGTATCGACGGAGCGTACAACCGGCGGCACAGCCTTTGCTATTCTTAGGTCAGAATAAATAAGTAGACTGTGCCTGAAGAACAGGAAAAGAGATTATGACTATCTATCAGAAGACAAAACAACACCCGCTGAAGTGGATCGCTGCCCTTTTCATCTTCCTGCTGGTGATGGGATTCACAGTAGACGAAGTGCACGGAGTCAACATACCTAAGACGATATCCGGAGCTGAACAGCCTACAGCTCCAGTTGACCAATGTAACACAGATAACGGCGACTTCGCACCCTGTCCCTCAGACGATCCTCCGCCAGAGATTCCTGAGCCGGCCACACTGATTCTGATGGGAGCGGGACTTGGAGCGCTTCATCTCGCTCGCCGCAGGAAAAAAGCATAGGACAATCCCCGTATTCTTCTACCCTTCCGCGCCTCCTGAGCTCAACTTCCACTCAGGAGGTGTTTTCTTGTCCGATAGACGCGTTGCTCACGCTCGTCACCCAGTCGTGAGCAATAGCTCTTACGTCCACTCACAGCATGGCCACTCTCGGCTCCACCGATATCCTGCTCCGTCGGCGCAAAGGCCACAGAGCCAGCGCCAGAGCCATCAGAGCATCACATTGGTTGTTGTCATCCCATCGGGCCGAACGCAACTCGTCCTCCAATGACCAGATCCGTCCGGGACCATCAGGCAGTTCCCAACGTTCATAGGCAATCCTTCCCTGGGCATGAAACAGCTCGACGTTCGTCAGCAGCTCCGCCTTGGTGGCGGGCGTGAATATGACACACAACGGATTGTACTCTGACATTTGTTCCGCCACAACATCGCCAAGACCGGTGGCATCTATCACCAACTGACCGGGATAATCAAGCTGACGCTGTTTGATCTTCTCGATCACAATCCGCCAGTCAAACATGCGAAATCGTTCCAACGCCACCATCCGTGCCTGCCCCTCGAACACAGCCACGGTTACGCCTACTGTGGCAGTTCGTTTTCTCGCCAAGTCCCACCCCGAAAGCAATAAGGTGCCCTTGTTCTCGTTCTCGACAGAGTCTAAGACAGGAGGTGAGTGGGACATAGAGCGACGATGTCGCTCCAGGGCCGCATCAATGTAAGCCCCCCTGAGAATCTCCCCTCCGGCATCGACAAACTGCCCCATGATATTCTGCTGTAACCGTCGTTCCGAGAAATACTGAACCCGTTCATCGAGGAAGTCACGCGAGATGTAGTTGTTTTCCCGGCTGTCTCCTGACTGCGCATAACCGGGTCGTCGCTTCGCCAGTATGTCCTGAACACGGCGATAGAACCAGTTCTTCCCGTTGGGTGTGGATACCAGATCAAGCCGCCCCTCGCGATCCGCCAACCGCATCTGGATGACCTCCTCGACCACATACTCCGGGTCAGTTTCAAAGGCCACCTCGTCAAAGATGAACAGATCATAATCATTCCCAAGCAGATACTCACCCCGATTCTGTGTAGAGCGGGCTTCTACTGTAGCTCCGTTGCCGAATATCATCCGGGGATAGGGCGTACGTGTGTGCGAGGTCATCAACGGATGCAGGATCGCCGATTGATGAACCAGACGTACAACCTGATCAAAGATGATACTGGCCTGGTCCTGTGTAATCGAGGCAGTGCAAATACGATAGCGACCGCTGTGATCGTACTTGAGAGGTCGTGGCCGATAGATAGCATGGTGCAGCACCTTGATTGCTGAAACGAATGATTTGCCCCACCGGTTACCCGTCACCAGTGTATTCTCACGTTCACCGCTTCCACCCAGCCAGCTTTTCTGTCCTGGGTGCAATTTGATCCCCAGTACCGCCTCAGCAAAATATGATGGGTCAGACAATCCGCGTCGCCAGTCAATTGTTCCAGCAGACTGGTTTACAGCGCCTCTCCAGCCTGAGTAGTGGCGGTTTTTTTGTCAATCAAACCAGCCTCGTACAATCTGATGATGTTGTCAATCCGGCTCGTCGTCACAGTCGCTTTGTCGGTCGCCTGATAGACAAAGGTGTTGTCGAATTCGAACCGAACCTGAGTGTCAATACCAGCCAGGGCCAGATCAATACCCGCTATCCATTCGAGGAACCGGGCCGCCTGGGCCTGGACTGTGGCCACCTGTCGCATAACCATGTCGAACTTAAATCCTGACCAGGTCGTGGTTGCTCCGTAAGAATAGCCTAACAGGAATGGAGCCAGGTTGGTCCCTGAACAAATCTCCTCCACCATTGAGCGATGATTCTGAAACCAGCTATTGACCACGCTCCGATTACCGCTGGGGCCGATATATTCCACCGCAACATTGTCCCACGTAACCGGATTGTCGTCCACATCGCACGAACGTATCATCGACACGGTGGAATCAAAGTACCGGTTGATGCGGTCAGTAAAGGCACTGTCCGACTCACCGGCCATACGCTCCGGGGGAGTGATCTTCACATGTAATCGATGAAACCCACTGTTATGAGAAGCCCGACGCATATCATCAACGAGTTGTTGCTCAATATATGTTACCGTTGGCACTGCTTTGAGGATTGACCGACCGGGGCTACCGTCGCTTGCTCCCGCCAGGCTTAGGTGATAGTAATCCGGTCGGTCCAGACTATATGTTCGATCATCAAGATCATAAACAAGTTGCATCCGTCCAGACCCTTCGCCAATTCCGATGCGAGAGCTATCTACCGGAAGGAAGCGATCAACTCCGCTGCCATCCTTTCTGACCGTGAGAAATCCGCCATACATCCCATCACGGTACAGCCCCGTGAATAGATCAACCAGGAACCCGGCTCCCCCGGCCGTTGACAGGTGAGCACCTTGATAGAGATTATCCATGAGGTTCTCCAGCCGCTCCTCGGCCCGACGACTCACAGCCGGATTGGTTGCTGATATAACCCGAAATCTTCCCGGCGCTGCTGACAACCGCGTCCACGTCCAGACACAGGAATTGATGACTGGTACATGGTCGGTTAGAAACCGGTACAGCATAATTCCGTAACGGCCCGACGAGATATCATCTGCGCTCAGCTTGAGCATACTCTCGATACGATCCGCAGTTCGTAACGTCCGCGACGGAGCCACCGCTGTAGCCGCCGCCAGTTCGTCAACAGACAGTGCTCCACATTGTTCTGATCTCGCCCCATTTTCAGTTTTGCTCATAGTCACCTCACTTTTTTCAAGCAGACATGACCATGAAACTGCATCAAATTGGTAGATAATTTGATCGACTACAGAGCAACAACTATATGTTCGGTTTCAACTCCGTCCCCACCCATTGGAAACATGACTCATATCGTACACGGACGTATCTCGCCCTCCAGCTACCACTCCCTTGATAGCTTGAGTTCCTGATAGTTGTTTGTAATTACTGACCGTTATTCCAATCTAAGGTAGGGTACGGCATTGGCGACGAACTCACCCGGACCTTCCTTCTCGTAACGATAGAAACCGACCGTCGCGATCATCACAGCATTATCGGTACAAAGATTGGTATCAGGGAAAAACAACCTTTTCCCTTCGCGATCCAGTTTCTCCCGCATCAATGCTCGCAGACGACTGTTGGCCGCCACTCCACCCGATAGGGTCACATCGGTGATATTCCGTTCGCGAGCGGCTCGCACCGTCTTGGTGACCAGCACTTCGGCTACCGCTTCCTGGAACGAAGCGGCAATATCAGTTCGATGATGTACCAATTCCTCAGGGCTAAGCTTGTGGACATGCATCGCCACGGCTGTCTTGACACCGGAGAAAGAGAACTGGTAGCTCTGTTCCCTAATAATGGCTCGGGGGAATTTGACATAATTGGGATTACCTTGCTGAGCCAGTTCATCAAGTTTTGGTCCTCCGGGATAACCAAGCTCAAGTAGTTTGGCTACTTTGTCGTAAGCTTCACCAGCGGCGTCATCTTTAGTTTGTCCCAGAATGTCATACTCGCCAAATTCCTTCACCTCGACCAGCATCGTATGACCGCCGGAAACTATCAGCGTTAAATGATGCTCGTTGAGGTCAGGATGTTGTACCATGTTGGCCGCGAGATGTCCTTCCATATGATTGACCGCGACAAACGGTTTGCCTGCCGCCCAGGCCAATCCCTTGGCAAATGTCAGTCCGACCAACAGTGCTCCGACCAACCCCGGGCCCATCGTTGCCGCCACCACATCAATGTCATCCAGAGAAACCGACGCTTCCTCCAACGCCTGACGGTAAATCGGTACTATCGTTCTGAGATGTGCCCGACCGGCGATCTCCGGAACCACACCACCAAATCGGGCGTGATCGGCCTGAGAGAGAATTACGTTCGACAGAATCTCGCGACCGTCCCTCACAACCGCAACCGCTGTCTCATCGCATGAGCTTTCGATACCCAGCACCAACATGCTAAGGTTCCGAAAAACGCACGGTTTGAGCAGAAGAATGCCGAACCCGAAAATGCGAAGGGCATTCGATCTTGATGTCTGCCAAGCCAGCACTGTCGCGACTTAGGAAATCAACCGAAGCAACCAGGGCATTGACATTCAGGAGGTCTATGTCATCAGGGGGACCAGTCAGTTCGATATCCAACATAGTCGGAGTCATACGAACCTCTTCTGTGAGCGTGGCATTATAGATAACGATGGGAACCGACGTGAACACCCGCGTTTTGACCGGCACCACTTCGATTTTCACTACCACCGAGTCCGGCTCCAGACTTATATCATACCCTCTTGCCTCAGTCAACGACAGAACAACGCTGATATTGCTCCGCAGGCCGGCAAGCTCCTTTCGAACCGTGCTAATGGCTGTGGTCCTTCGCAACAACGATCGTGCACCTTCAATGGTGACCTGCTTCGGCTCAGGACCTACTATCCGGCTAACCGCAAAACCTTCATCCGGTTCTGTCACCAAATCGAGGTATACATCCACCTCTTTGCTCGTAAGTGAATCAATCTCCAGCACTACGGAACCCGGAGAAATTATCTCGTCAAGAATGACAGAATGCGAGATATCAGCCAGAGCTGTATTGGTAGTACTGAGATTAACAGTGTACTGACCACTTCGATACTGGGCAGCATTTATACGCAAACCCTGGTGACGCCAGCCACGACGCAGCAGTTGCTTGCCGGTACCGGATACAACCACCAACAGCGATTCGGGAGGGTGCTCGGCCAGCGTCAGTGAATCACCCAGTGTGATCCCTGTTACCGGAAGATGTATCTCGTGGTTGTACTCCTTCTCAGTGGCTACATGAAACCACAGCAGAAGACCCATTACCACGGCGATCAACTTAAACCAGGAATTCTCCAGAATCAATGCCATCTTGTCTCCACAGTCTGTATCACCGTGTCATCAGATCGAAGCGTCCACATGTATAATAGTAAGTAATACCCGATGAGCAATCAACTTCAAACGTCAATCCAATAACAATCAGTCCACCCGCTCAGGATTATTCCACAAGAAGCGAGTCAGCCCCTTGTCGGAGCCAAGCCAGAGATAGTCACAATCCAAAACGACCGAGTATATGTAATTGGACGGCAAGCCATCGGCCGTCGTGAAATCGCGAGTGTACGGAGGATTATTCGCATGAAACAAAATGGTGAAGCCATTGTTTGTACCCACTACCGCGATGGTATCATTGACGGCCAGATCATTGGCGGTAAGCCGCTCAGTTACGCTCTGGTATGAACGAGATTCTGCTGTCTTCGTGTCCAACTGAACCAGACCACCATCAGCCAGAAACCACAAATACTGGTCATAGACCTCAATATCATAACCATCGCCGAACAGAACATGATCCGGATCAATATATCGTTGAATTTCACCGGTTCCCAACTTGATGCGGTAGAATCCGATACTCGACGCAATCCAGATAGAACCATTCACAAGTTCGAGATCATACACAATAGCATTGGCAAATTGTGTTGGCCTCACAACCTGTGACGAGTCGCCGTCGAGCATAATCATAGCAAGCCCTTCCGCCGTACCGACAAACAGCGTATCACCGAAAGCGAGAATACTCAGCACATTGCCGCTGTTGAGGCCATCAATGGTGGAAAAACTTCGACTGACCCGCTCGGTCTGTCGGTCCAGGATATGTAGTCCCAGAGGGGTACCAATATAGATGTGGTCATCATCGCCAGTCAGACAGTTGACATCATCTCCGGGAAATTCAGGCCGTACTCCTGATTCGACGTACGAAAACTCCAAACCATCAAGATCGAATCTGGTCAGACCCGAACGAGAATCACTAGTTATTGCCCCGGACACCCACAGAACGCCATCGTCCTGATAGATAGTGTTAACCCTGTCTTGAAGAAGCCCGAAAGGAAGCAACTCGAGGCGGTGGGATATGCTACCGGCCGTCAGCACACCAAAATCCCAGGCGCCAATCCAAAGTTCACCACTCCCGTCATCAAGAACATCAACAAACTGAAAAAACCGTGCCCAGCTATCAACGAGATGTCCTGTGCCACCATCATAATGGAAACCAGCCGGAGCGTACATGATTGAGGGCGGAGGAATATGTCGCTCATGCTTATCAAGATCCGGAGTCCCGAAAGCCTCGAACCACTTATCAATCAACATATCATATTCAAGCAGGTCGGTCGAAGTTGCTACAAATAGCTTGTCCCCAAAGTTATCCACCCAGATACGCTGTATATCCCAATCATCAAGCCCCTCGTGATTCGTAAATGGGTCTTTCCACACATCCTGTTCCTTGTCATAGATAATGATTCCACGCGTGGTCAGAAAATAGACGTGCGATACCGAAGCGGTAATCTGCCGGATGTGAGAAAAATTAGACCATGTTACAGATTGCCCCCGATAAAACTCAGCCGACACCGAGGCACCCATGACCAGAAAACTGATCAGCAGCCACAACCATTGAGCGCAGAGACAACTCATCTAAACCCGTTAGACAGAAAATCTATGGCCGTTGCCGCCAACAGGGCGGTTCCGAAACGCATAGATTCCTCGTCGACTATAAATCGTGAAGAGTGCCAGGGTTGATCGGCGCCGATATTCTTGTTCCTCACACCCAGTCGAAACATCGCCCCCGGCACCTTTTGCAGGTAGCAGGCAAAATCCTCTCCCCCCAGCACTGGCTCTGTCTTGGCGATTTTGTTCCGCCCAAACAGCGTTTGGTAATTTCGTGCCAGTAGTCGATTCACTCTGGCATCATTACTTAACACCGGATATCCAGCCATTGTCACCATCTCGACTCGGGCGCCACGCGCCTTACATACCCCCGTTGCGGTACGCTTGATCAACTTCGGTAGTCGGCGTGAGGCTGCCTTGGAGAGCGCCCGCGCGGTGCCGGTGAGTACCACCCGATCAGCAATAACATTCCGGGCCGTACCCCCTGCGATCTTTCCAAAAGTAATTGCTACCGGAGCTATGGGGTCAATCTCCCGCGATACAATTTTCTGGATTGATTCCACAACCTCAGCGGCAACAACAATTGCATCAACCGAAGTTTGGGGACGCGCCGCATGACCGCCGGTACCACTGATGATCAGATCAAAATCCGTCACCGAGGCCATCGTCACCCCATCCCGCAAACCGATCTTACCGACCGCTAAGTGCGGATCAACGTGCAAACCGAGAATAGCCGAGACATCCTTCAGGGCACCGTCGGCGATCATCGGTTGCGCTCCACCCGGTGGCGATTCCTCTCCGGGCTGAAAAATAAAACGTACTTTCCCTTGCAATTGATCACGTATTTCGACCAGAACCTTGACCGCCCCAAGTACAGTTGCCATGTGAACATCATGACCACAGGCATGCATAATTCCATCCCGGCAGGATCGGTAACGAAGTCCCGTCATTTCCGCAACAGACAGAGCATCAATATCGGTTCGTATGGCTAATGTCGGTCCCGGCAAAGCCCCGTTCAGTTCCGCCAGCACACCTGTCCTTGAAGAGACCGGGAGTATCTTCAACCCGACAGCTCTAAGCTCCTTGAGGATATAGGCTGTAGTCTGGATTTCTTCGAATGACAGTTCCGGGTGCTTATGGAAATGCCGACGAATCGTCACCTGGCGACGACTCTGCTTCGCGACCAGACGGAGAATATCGGATATCTCCGTCCGCACTCTTGATTTCCGGCTTCGCTTGTATACTGTTTTCACTACTTCAGTAACGCCCTTTTTCAATGTATCGTTTGTACGCATTCGCTGACGAATGGGCCATGCGCAACGGCTCCGGAAGTCGGAAGCCTCGAAGATTCCGAACAATGATATCCTGGGCTGTCTTTAGATCACTCAGATGAGCCGGTGAAATGAAAATCGGCTTAACATTGTCTTTACTGCGATACGCCACGCCTACTTCCTTATCTCTATATACTATGGATTCGTAACTCCCCTTACGCGGTGCGACCTCGTGATGGTGTCCGTCAAGTAACCGACGGCAACAACCAATAGTCGGCAGGTCAAAGAGTACCCCTATATGACCAGCGACCCCACACTGTCGGGGGTGAGCAATACCGTGGCCATGAATGATGAGTACATCAGGCGAGCTCTGCAAACGGGACAAAACATCGACCATCACCGGCCCCTCGCGGAAAAACAGTAAATCCGGGGCATATGGGAACTTAACCTCGGCCCAGCCTGATATTTGTTCTACTTCCTCAAGTTCAGGAAAAGATGTTACCGTTGCCGATGCATAGATATTCTGTCCTCCAAAACCATAGGCAGTATCCACCGCCGCGATGAGCCGCGGAGAATCGTTCATCGGCATCAGCGTCACCTGCCGTGATATTTTTTCCTGTAGTCCGTGAGCCTCGGGCTGCGATGTGGGCCATTTTATAGAGTCATCGAAATCCATTAGACTGGTCCTCTTTTACCAAACGCACAGGAAGCAACAATCAGCGCTGCTTCACCAAGACCTCAAACACAATGCGAAACGGCTCTCAGCAACATAGGCAGAACCTGTCCCTGGTGTCAAGCCTCGGATGGATAACAGGAAATGGACCGGATGATCGGCCGCTCGGTCAGTCTAACTAATGTGGATCGATAGACTTGTAATACTTATCGCGCTGGTCCTTGGGAACAGAGCCGGTCGGTAGAGCCACCACTTCAACCACCTGCGGACGGCTTCCCTTGATCCGCACAATATCACCGATCTTCACTTGATAGGCTGGCTTGACAGTACGACCACCAACTTCCAGAAGACCATGTTGCCCCATTTCCTTGGCGACAGTACGTCGCTTGATAACCCCTACCGTAGAAAGATAATCATCAAGACGCATGGCTACTCAAGTCTATATTCGATGTAAGTGTGACTCTTGATTTCATCGACCCATTCTTCAATCAACCGGGATGTCTTCTCCTGGCGAGCAAGTTGTTTCAGCTCGTCAAAGTCATCTTCAAGATTGAACTGACGTTCGGCTTGGTAGTCCAGCAACCTGAGAATGTGCAGACCGAACTGTGATATGATTGGCCCACGCTGCTCGCCGGGAGTACTCCAGCCTCTTATCTCTGAAGCGAACTCAACGGGTAGCTCTTCGGCAGCAAACCAGCCCAACTCACCTCCCTGGGCACGAGTGGTATTATCAGTCGAAAAGGCCTTAGCCAGAGCTTCGAAATCACCACCCCCGTTGGCTTCTCCAATGAGCGAATCGACCAGCTTATGCGCTCGAAGCGTATCGTCAGTTCCCGGCACCACTGAAAGTAAGATATGTCGCAGCCAAAGGCGATCGTCACGCTTACCTTCACACTTGATAACATGATAACCAAACTGAGTACGGATCACACCCGAGATGTCGCCAACAGATAAACTGAAGGCTGCACGGGCAAACTCCGGCACCACGTCATCGCGTGCAATGTAACCCAGATCACCACCACTGGCTCCAGCCCCCAGACTGGAGTGCTGAGCTGAGATGGCTGCAAAATCCGCTCCATCAAGAACCAACTGGCGCAGTTTGGTAGCATTGGCTTCGACCGAATCCTCCACCTGTTGCGATGGCTCGATGCGAATCAGAATATGTGCCAGCTTGACCGCTTCCGGTTGGCTGGAAATGGAATCCTTGAAATCGTGGAAAAAACTTTCCGTCTCATGGCGCGAAACCGAAACTGTCTGAAGACGCTTAGAAATGAAACGTTGCTTGAGCAACTGGCCCTCAATATCCCCGCGATATTGTTTCTTCAGGTCGCGCAGAGTGAGACCCTCGGCAGCCAGAGCGGCTAAAAAATCGTCATTGCTGCCGAAATTCTGGGAGACGCGAGCTACCTGTTCTTCAAGCGCCCGGTCTATTTCTTCAGGACGCAACGAAATCGAGGTATCCTTCTCTGCCGCTACCAGAAACAAACGATCGGAAACCATCTGTTCCAGAACGTCATTCTTCAACTGCAGCAGTTCTTCTTCATTCCTCGGTTGTTGCCCCGACTGAAGAGCAATCATCTGTACTTGTCCAGCCACTTCTGAAGCCAGAATGACCTTGTTACCAACAATGGCGGCAATCTTATCAACCGGCTCCCGCTGACCCCATGAGCATGTTGCCGTCAACAGACAACCAATCACCAGAACAAGTGTTTTTCCAAATTCCATCGTAGTCATACTTACTGGTTGTCACTCTGCTCGGGAACAGCAGCATACTTTTCCATGTTAATTGTCGCCCGAATCGCATCTTCGTTGATCTCTATCGAAGTAGCTTGTTTCCGCTCGTTGACCCAGGCCGTGATCGCATCGGCCTTCTGTTGCGACGTGATCATCTGCGTTATTATTCGTTTCTGCCCCAAGTAATCTTTAAGTACAGCGTCGATACGATCTTCTACAAAGATTACCGAGTACTTGCCACCATTGGGAATCGGCCCGACGATTGATCCCAATGCGGCTTCTACTGCAACATCGTAGATTTCCGGGAACCACTGCCGCTCAATAAAACCCAAATCGCCACCCTCGGCGCGCTTTCCGGGCCGCTCGGTCAGATCCATAGCCTGGTTCTTGAACGCCTGGCGCGACTTTATTTCCTTGGCTAACTTCTGAGCTTTGAGCTCATCGCTGAGCAGGATCTCGTAGACACGGACTCGCGCCGGGTCGGTGAACTCCTCGACGTGTTCATCATAATACTGCCGGATGGCTTCATCATCAGGCGGCGGTAAAGTAGATATAGAATCGTTCTTCATTAAGTCCGCCATCGATAGTTCCTTGAGAAGCCGCACGTTGTCCAGATACATAGGGTCATTGTCTATCCCATCGCTATGCGCCTCAAGGATCAGGATATCGCTCAGCTTCATATTAAAAACAACCGTCGCCAGCGAGTCGTAATCATCCAGGTCCGGCTTCAAATTGGAAGGCACGTTGCGGGCCAGGTCCAGATACTCAGAGATTGACATCTGACCTCCATTCCAAGTGGCCAAAACCAATTCGCTCTCACTACGATCAAGCTGCTCAGGGTCAAAGTCATTCCGAGGTAAAGTTTTAAGAAGTTGCGGAGGATAAACCATTTCCCTCTTGTGCATCAGGTAGTCACAGGTGGCAGTATCAATCCGGATCACATAACGTCCCCTGATATCCTCAAAGTAAGCTTCCCCCAGTTGACGTCGTTTGATCGAAGTAAGTTGATCCTTGATTTCATTTTTCGCCGATTCAAAATCGGTTCGGTATTCGTTGGGCAAACGATCGACAACTTTGATTATGTGATAGCCATAACGGGTCTTCACCGGTGGAGAAACCTGACCCGGCTCCATAGCCCAGGCAGCCTCCTGAAAAGCATCCACCATATTTCCCCAGGTGAAATACCCCAAGTCGCCTTTGTTTTTACTTGCTGAAGGATCGATAGAATACTCGTGTGCCAGTTTCTCAAAATTCTCCCCGGCTTCAATACGCTCGATCAGCATCTGGGCGGTATCAACATCGGACACAAGGATATGTGATGCCCGGACCTTGAATTCCTGTTTCTCCCAGAATGCATTCATCTCGGCCAGTGACGGCTCCGATTTCTCACTCACTTTTCGGAAAGCCAGAACATCCACCAGTAACTTATCCTTATTGGCCAGAACTACCCGAGCCAGTTCTTCCAGCCGGTCGATTCCCTTTTCGTACGCACCCTGAACCAGTAATCGCGTAACAATCAGAGTGTCCAGAACTTCCTTGCGTTTCTCGAATTCATCTTCGGCAGATGAAAATGCGTATCCCGGCCGAAAGAAACTTTCAAATTCATCGGCAGTAAGTTCATAGTCACCAATCACCGCTAAAACATCGTCATTTGTACCGCAACCGGTCAGGGTAAGCAGTATAGCCGCTAAGGCAAACAGACCAATCAGATAACTTTTTCGCATCGAGTATTGTCCTCCATCGGTTCCATGTCTATCATACAACATCGCCACTGTTGGGGTTCCCAGACAACGGCAAGACCAATATTATACATAACATACGGTCATACGCCAAGCCTCTTTTGAATGTTCCTGAAATATGTAAAGTGGCTATTCGTAGTCGGATTCCAGATAATCCCTGGCTACCGTTCGACGACTTATCTGCTGAGACAGTTTCTTGGTAAACTCAAGTGCCGAGTTCTGGCCATACACTTTCAGCATATGGTTCATTGCTATGACTTCTGAGATAACTGTGATATTCTTGCCCGGCGAGATCGGTAAAGTGATGATCGGAAGCTGGACTCCCAGGATTGCTGTCTTGCGATCGTCAATACCAAGCCGTTCATAGTCCTCGGTCTCAGACCACAGTGTCAGATGAACCTCTACTTCGATACGTTTCTGGAGACGGATTGAACGGATGCCAAAAAGCTGTTCGACATCAATTATCCCTACCCCGCGAATTTCCATATGCCGGCCAAGTAACTCCGATCCAAAGCCGATCACCACATCCGGTGCCGTCCGCGTAATTTGCACTGTATCATCAGCCACCAACCGATGCCCGCGTTCTATCAGATCGAGCGCAACTTCTGACTTACCAATTCCGGCCTTGCCAGTATAGAGCAACCCCACTCCATACACATCAACCAGCGTACCGTGCACCGATATCGTCGGAGCAAAAAGATGATCGAGGTAAGCACTGAGACGATTAATTAACTCCGCCGTAGTCAGGCGGCTGGAAAATACGCCGGTGCGATGCTGGTCGGCCGCCTCAATAAACTCGGGCGGAGGAGCAATACCCTTGGAAATGATCACCATTGGAACGTCATACTCAAATAACCGACCGGATATCTTCTCCAAATCCTCGACAGATAGCCGATTAATGTAGGCCATCTCCGTCTCACCAATCACTTGCACACGTCGATTGGCGAAACGCTCAAAGAAACCTGTCAGTGCCAAACCCGGGCGGTGTAACTCCGGATGGTGGATTGTTTTATTCAACCCCGCTGTACTGCTGTTAAGAAGGGTCAGATCCAAATCCTGATTGCGCGCCGTATATAGTTTTTCGACCGTTATTCCTGACATGCTAATATGTATATGAAAGTACATGCCCCCTGCGCAAGTATCAAACTCAGTAAAAAAAGACCCCGCCGGAGCAGGGTCTATACGAGGAGGATTTCCAGGCAGTGTTGCAGTGCTTGGAATTTTCTCAGTCGAGACGGTCACGAATGTCGCGAAGATCCCGACGCAACTCTTCATTCATTTTTTTGAGCTCTTCCCTGAGCTCTCTCATATCATCCCTAAGCTCATCTTCATCCATTCGGAATCGGTGCACATCCTTCGTAGCTCCACGTACATCATGTTTCAAATCGATCTTCATTCGCCCGAGTTCCTCAAGGAGATCATCCAGATCTTCCAATTCTCCTAAACCATCAAGATGCTGAAGGTGTTCAAGTTGTTCAAAATCGTGGGCAAAATCATCGAAATCAAAATCAAATTCAAATTCGTCCCAGTCGAAATCACTACGGTGGAGATAACGCCCCGAATGATGAGGCATCACGACACTGATATCAGGACCAAAAATTCGATCAAACCGTTGGTCATCGGTTTCAACAACCGTAAGTTTGAACTCAGATTCCTTACCATCTCGCATTACCTTGACTGCGGCCAGGTTTCCTTTTTCCATATCACCAATGATATCCGAAACGTCATCACCGTCGAAGACCTCGTCACCATCAACTTCGATGATCACATCTCCCGCCTTAAGACCAGCTTCCTCGGCCGGGGAATCTCCTTCAACATCCATGATCAACGCTCCACGGCCATCCTTAACCCCATAATGCTCACCAAGTTGCTTGGTCAGATCAATCAGTTTCACCCCGATGTATCCATGAGTACCATGACTATAGAACACGCCATCATTGTGACGAAAGACATTACGTTTGGATAGTTTCCGACGGGGTGGCTGCTCCCCAAGTTCAGCCTTGAGAGTCAGAGTTTTGTCGTCGCGAATAATCGTCAACTCAACTTTGTCACCGGTTTTGGTATCGTCAAGTAGATCGGTCAGATCCTCACCATCAGTGACCTTCTCGCCGTTGAAGGCAATGATCACATCATCTTCCTGGAGCCCGGCTTTCTCGGCTGGCGATTTATCAAAAACATCGTTGATAATCGCACCGTACTTGACATCCAGTTCAAAAGCTTCCACCAGATCATAGTCAACCGACTGCATAGAGATACCAAGCCAACCTCGATCCGAACTGGAACGAGACCCCGATAGTGCATGTCCGACCGCGAGAATCAGCACCAACCCCATAATCGACAACGTGACAATTATCTTCTTCATAGGTTCACATCTCCCAAATATTCAGCTTATTGCATTCTCTATTCGGTTATACGGAAGCTGTACGATTTGGTTGCAGGAGTATCGGGAATCGATAGTAGTTCAATTGACAGGCGTGATGCAGAACTCAACTTGAAGGATACCAGACCAGTTTGGCTTCGACTGAAAACGATTGATGGAGGACCATCCGACTGGAGCCAATGACAAGTATATGGTTGCCACTGTTTTGATGTATCCTGATGCGCTTGACCCTATGACTGAGGTGAGCGCGGTGTCGCCAGGAGTACCTAAATAACTATTGACATTAGGTCGAAACGATATAATAATTGCCGTCTCGCCTCTGGGCGAGTTGCTAACTACAATACTCCGGTGTAGCTCAGTTGGTAGAGCAGCTGACTGTTAATCAGCTTGCCGTTGGTTCGAGTCCAACCACCGGAGCATTTATGTACCCTCTTCGAACTCCCGGTAGATAGCAAACTCTTTCCATTGACCCTGTATCCCGCATAACTCTTGATGTTTCCGCGAGTTAGGTGAACGTGCGTCACCAGAAACACATCCCTGCGAGTCGATAATCAGGTTGGTTCAGATGCTGCCGGGGCACATGTTCCCCCAAACGTAGCCACTATCTGGGATCTTGTGACATAGATCACTATCTCAGACCATAGCAGTGTCCTCAACCACATCTGCAACGCAGTGCGAAATGAGTTCGAGTCTCGTCAACCCCGCATACTTCTAAGCTCATGCCATAATACAACTTACAACTGCACCCTAAATTTACTTTAGAACTTTTAATCCAATTATATTCTGTTATTGAACTTGATAATGATGGAACGTATCTCTTATATTTGAAATATAAATTTACGAATAGTTTTGACGACAGACAGCGACTGATTTGCATGGCTTTTTATGTTGTAGTTCAACCGCCATCCTATAAAATATGGGAAGTGTAGGGAAGGAGATTTGTGCATGAAACTAATGAGGTACACGTGTATAATCCTTCTCGGTACCTATCTTGCAATTGCCTTCTGCGCCTGTTCAGCCAGGTTTACTACTTACACCGTGCTCAAGGCATACCCCGGCCCAGAATTGCGAGGTGAGAATCGCCACGCTCTTGTACTCAGAGAGAGCGATGGAGGTTCCTATATCTGTGGAGTAGATGGTCGAGACACAACCGAGAATGGTGAAGGATTGGTAGCCTACGGAGTGCTGTTACTCCCAGGGGCTCATGATCTTGAGGTCCGTTATCATAAGTCCGACATCTATTTGAATGGACAACTTTATAAAGCATTTTCTAAGGACCCAGTTACTCTCCATGTAGATGTGAAGGCAGGCCATACGTACAGCCTTTTCACCAGGGTTGAGCCCTATAGGGAATCAAAGAAGCTGTACTCTTGGGAACCCTATTTACATGATATAACTGGGGAATCAGGATTCATTCTTACAGAGGCCCCAAGGCGGCCATATCAGTTTTCCCTTTCAGCACCCAACTCGAGAGTCAGTTTTGTCATAACACCACCTGAGACCGACAAATGGTTGATGCATAGACGGGCTGACAAGTCCGATTTCCCGATTATACTCGATTTCTTTCGATGTACCGGTATGCTTAAGCCATCGTGTCGATTAGTTTACGTGATACTAAATGAGCAGTGTGTTGATCCCAGCCATAACGTTATCAACGAGGATTGGATAAGTAAGTTCCTCATGGAGTTCGTCTTCCGTGAATGGGCACCAAGGCAGCTGCCAATAGATATCGAATCACGAAAATTCATGCAAATAGGCGAAAATGAGTATTATGAAGTGATCTGCCAGAGCATCTTCCGCGACGCGATTGACACCGAAAGTCATTCTTTCTTCATATTGTATTTGCCAAAGCGCGAAATCTCAGGAGAGCTGAGTCCAATATTTGTGGCGATGTCGGATGCGGATAAGAACCACATTGAGGAGAACATTCAGACGGTGTTGGATATGATCTCGAGTATGCAATGTGAGAGCAAAAAGTGAACCAACGACGCCAAAATAAATACGTGAGGCATGTGAAGGAAAGTAATAATAGGTAATGGAGGAGTTGATATGAAATGGGGATTGCAATGGATCACCGGTCTTTTCCTGACCGCCTTTTGTGCAAACATCGGGAGCGCAGAGGAAATACTGTCAACACACATGAAGCTCGGGGATAGCCCCGATAGTCTGACGGAAAGTCAATTAGGATCGAATCACGCCAGAACTCAGTGTCTGATTCGTCAAGTCGGAAACACGGCGGAGCTAAACAGCAAGATGTTTCGAAACAACCTCACGGGAACACTACAGGTGGGCAGCGATTTCTCAACGCAAATGAAAAACACTCTGATAACGTATTCCGAGGATTCGACTCTTGACAATAACTATCCTGTCAAAATTGGAAGTGAATTATACCTATTAGTCATGGAGAAGAGCGGAGACCAAATAGACATCGACGGAGGCATTCTGGGAATTGGCACACGGTTGCGATTCTCAAACCACAAATGGACATCTTTCCTGGGTTCCCAGTATCGTAATGGTGGGTGCCTAATCGATAGCCAGGGTCTTCAGCTTTTAGATGGTACAGAAGAGCGCGATGAAACATCGGAAACTCAAGCGGAAGTGATACAGGCGCTCGAGGCTGCTGACAGTGTACTGTCAGATACCATCACTCCCAGACATGAATTGCCAGGAAAATTCCCATCTGAGGTCGGAAAACATCTCTTCACATTCAAACTATCTAATAGTGGTAGCGTTGATATCTTAATCATGGACCTAAGTGGTAAGAAACTTAGAAAGCTGACATGCGGCCGATTGGTGGAGGGGACGAATTCGATTCCGTGGGACGGGCTCGACAATTCTGGGCACCTCCTCAGTGCGGGCCTCTACATGTATGAGATCCGTGTGGATGGTAAGGTAATCGTTCAGGATCGCCTAATGCTTCGCGTGCAGAGAGATTAGTTGTCATTACAATCGAGTATACCTGCGGAGGTCGTTACAGTCCGTTGATTCTCCAATGGAAAAAGTCACGCCTACCCTATATCCCTGTCTCAGAACACCGTGTATTGCCGTGAGCTGTGTCATAATTTACGATTATCTTCCAACGCGTTCCTGTAACCATAGTTGTGATACATCATACAAACCTTCGAACCCGCCGAGTTGTGCAATCACAATTCCGGTAGTGTTGTCAATAAGCCAGTTGCGAAATTCGTACAACTGGGGGAGCATTTTTGTACCCTCTTCGAACTACCTGTAGACAGCAAACTCTTTCCATTGACCCTGTATCCCGCATAACCCTCGACGTTTCCGCCGATTGTGACCTCAACACCGCTTTCCCCTATATTTCTAATCGATCTGAAAACTCAGCCGAAAAGTTCTGGGTATTGAACAGCTAATCCCGCTTTTCTCTTTGAACCACAATAAATTACACCGATAATCACACGGCCAGAAACCAAGCAGAATGGCTATCTAATGAACGCAAGATACACCCACAGACTGAAGATACCATGTATTTTCCACTGCATTCACGTGTCTGATAAGTAAGAAAAGGATGTTGGCAGGTACTTGCCGAGGATTGAATTACTACATGAGTTTTGTAATATAAGCGTTTAAGAAACCTAAGTTTAAATAAACAAAAGAAAGGACAAAAGGTAAAAACATGAAAAGGAAAGTATTGTATCTGCTTTTCAGCACGGCGCTACTTTTCGGTCTGCAGCCGGTTCTGGCCCAGGAGTGCGTCGAGTTAGACATTGAGTTCCCCAACGAGGCATCGTCTGATTACGGCGGAATGGTGAACGGGTTTGTGGAATTGATAAACTGTGGCGATGAAGCCGGCGTAGCCTGGCTGGAAATCGAGGTTGAGGTGATGAATCAGTACATCACTTTGGGCCTTGTACCCCTCAATCTTGGCGCCGGCGAAGGTGTGTCACGTGAGTTGTTTATACCTACTCCGCCGTCGATTTTCGGGGACTCGATAATGCTCTGTGTTACTGCTTATGCCGATGCCCACGATTCATCGGCTGCTCTGGCATCTGAGTGCGCGTCCATATATATTCCCAACTTTGGCGGAGGCGAGCTGACCGGTACCTCCCCAACGTTCGGTATGGCTCTATCTGGCGCTGAGGGTGAGTGTGTCAATGTTGACCTTGAGTTGCCAGACACTGTTCAGGCCGCGCCAGGCTCGTTTCTCGAGGGTGCTTTCGAACTGGGGAACTGTGGCGACGAGGCATCATTTATCACGCTTGAAGCCACGTTTGAGTTCTTTGATACCTCCATCACAATCGGTGGTGTCCCGGTGGACTTGGGCGCCGGTGAGACTATAGCTCGGGAGTTTCGCTTTCCCGTGCCGCCGGCCATGCCTGAGGGGGAGTATACGGTCTGCATAACGGCGACATCCGGTAGTGCGGTCGCAACTACCTGTCAAACAGTCTTTGTGGAAGGTTTCTTTCCTTCCAACGATGGAGATGACAAGGGCAGTAATAATGAGAGCAGCGTCAACCTGGGAAACTATCCGAACCCATTTAACCCAACCACCACGATCAGCTTCTACTTGGAGAACGCGGGATCTTACACAGTGAAGGTCTACGACGTGACCGGTCGGGAAGTATGGTCTCACTCTGGCTCTGCCGGTGTCGGTGAAGTAAACGTTGAGCTGGATGCCACGGGGTATTCCACCGGAGTATATTTCTACAGATTAACGACCGATGACATAAGTAGCGCTAAGAAGATGCTGCTGCTTAAATAAGAAACAAATACCTCTCATCATTTCTCCCGAAAGGGAGAAGTGATTCTCCGTGTTTGTGTTAGTATATCAGAGCAAGAGATGGACCTGCTTGCTAAGGTCTCTCTTGCTCTGTAGTGTTTAGGAGACCCAAAAATGGTTAGATCATCAGTGTTGGTGTTGCTGTCGATGCTCTGGGCGAGTACCGTAGCAGATGGGTTCGAGGTTGCGGGTGAGATTTCCGGAGAGAACGATGGTGACCAATATGGGGCTGCCATTTGCGCTGTTGATTTCAACGGGGACGGCCACTTGGACATGGCGGTGGGAGCACCCGCAAATGACGATGCCGGTACCTCCTCGGGCAAGGTTTACCTATACTTCGGGGGACCGTCAGCCGATACCGTTGCGGATCTCACTTTTGTCGGTGACCCCAGTTCATTCTTCGGCAAGTCGCTGTCATCAGCGGGAGATTTCAACAACGACGGTTACGACGATCTGCTCGTGGGAGCTCCATTCTATGATGTCCCGGCCACAAGTGCCGGCGCCGTTTATCTCTTCTATGGCGGTCCTTCGGCTGACGTCGTTGCTGATCATATTTTCACTGGCCAAAACGGCAGCGATTACTTCGGTATTGCGGTTACCGGAGCAGGTGATTTTAACAATGACTCATACGATGATTTTGCCGTTGGAGCCTACTATAACGATTGGGGCGGTTTCACCAAAGCAGGTAAAGTCTATGTCTATTTGGGCGGTCCCTCGCCCGACTTTGCTGCCGACCTGATTCTAGTTGGTACTGCCGATGGTGAGCGGTTTGGCTTTGCGATATCGTCACAAGACTACGACGGTGATTCTTATTCGGACTTGTCTGTTGGTGCCTATAGTTATGATGCTGCTTACCTCAATCAGGGCCGGGTGTATGTCTTCAGTGGTGGTAGTTCAGTAGATACTATCCCGGATTTGATAATAACCGGCGACTCGGCGGGATATAAATTTGGTTGGTCGCTGGCTTCCGGTAAGGTCAGCGGTGACAGCTATTGGGACCTAATAATGGGTAGTGACGGTGTTTCCATAGACACGTTCTCGGTTGGGGAGATATATGTGTTTAATGGCGGACCCAGCTTTGACGGTGTCGCCGACTACAGCTACAATCTCGGGCGGTTGAAACATGACTATCTGGGATTCGATGTTGCTTCCTCAGCCGACGTGAACGGTGACGGATTCGACGAAATCATAGCTGGAATGCCAGGTAATGACGATGGAGGAACCGATGCCGGTGGAGCACTGCTATTCGACGGAGGACCCTCAGTAGTTGTGGACACGAACTTTCTCGGTAGTAGTTCCGGCCAGGAAATGGGAAAAGCAGTGGGTTTCTGGGAAGACTTTGGGGCTGGTGGTGCTGTTGCGATCGCTGTAGGAGCCTCCTCTTCTGACAATTATCGTGGCAGTTTGCTACTTTATCACAAGGCGGGTGGTTCTGAGAATGCTCCCCCGGTTCTTGATCCCATTGGTCCCAAATTCGGTGTTGTGGGTACGCCTGTGATCTTCACCGTGACAGCGTCTGACCCGGATGGAACCGTACCTGCCTTATCGGCGCCCGACCTTCCAACCGGTGCTGACTTCGAAGATTATGGTGACGGCAGTGGTCTGTTCTCCTGGACTCTGGTACTTAGCGATACCGGAACGCATAGCGTGACATTCATCGCAAGCGACGAGAGCTTGTCTGACTCAGAGGTTGTGGATATAACCATCGCAGATTCATCAAGCTGTTGTCTTCTGCGTGGTGATCTTGATCATTCTGGCGTATTGAATATCGGAGACCTGACATACATGGTGGCGTACTTGTTTACTGGCGGTGTGCCTCCGCCATGCTATATTGAAGGTGATATAGACAACAACAGTAGCATAAATATAGGAGACCTGACATACTTGGTGGCCTTTTTGTTTACTGGAGGTCCACTGCCACTACCGTGTCCGTGATCGCCAGTTGACTGTCTGTCAGGAAACAATCGATGGTGCATTTTGATCCCTAGTGTTGATATGCGAGCATCCCACCGATATTTTGGGTGCTAGGAGAACATCTGGATATATCAAGGCAATTGAGGCTTTTCGATGAGCGATAGCTCGCTTAGACACATTGTCACTCGTTGTCAACAAGGAGACGACGATGCCTGGGACAAACTTATGAATATCGTGACGCCGATCATATTCTCGATTTGCCGTCAGAGTGGTCTAAATAGCCAAGAGTGCTTTGACGTGTTTGGCCAGGTCAGCTATAAACTCGTCACACACATACACCGGATTTCCTCACCGAACAAAACAGTAGCGTATGTAGCCACCACTACTCGTCGAATGGTTGCCAACTTCTTCCGGGCATCAAAGTTCGTCAACTATCTGGATTCTGATGGTATGAGTTTGTTCCCGGACTCACCTTCGGAGAGGCCGGATCAAGTACTTGAAATGAACAGGCGGATTGAAGCCCTTAAGACAGCTCTATTGACTCTCTCCGATAAAGAGAAAGAGTTGATAACAGCTCTCTTCCTTGAGAACAGCCGGCCCGATTACAAGGCAATAGCCAAAAGGTTTGGAATCCCGGTGTCTTCTATAGGACCAACCAGGGGTAGAAACCTTACCAAGCTGAGAAGAATTCTGGAAAAGAAGACAAAACGATCTTGACTAGAGAACATGGAATTTTGAGAGCTATTAGACTGTAGGTATTAGGATGGAAGTATCTGAAGAGAAGTTAGCTGAACTGCTTGCGTACGTGAGTGGCAGACTTAGTGGTTCAAGGAGACGTCAGATCGAATCTGAACTGGCCAAGGATACTGAACTCTGTGATTATCTGTCATGTCTCAGATCACTTTCGTGTGCACTACTCGGTGAAGATTATCCGGAGCTTCAAAAACCGTCGCGTGCGCTTGTGCGGCGTGTTCTTAAAGAAGTGAAAAAGTGCACTAAAGCCGGCGACATTAAAACTGGCATCGCAACTTTTGACTCACAATTGCTCCCTTTACCAAGCGGTGTTCGTCCCGCCAAAGTCAGTACCAGGCAAATGAGGTTCAATACCGATCAGTTGAGCCTCGAATTATCGCTTTATCCCGTCACAAGTGCTTCATATCAGTTGATCGGGAAGATTTCAGGTGTCAAAAAAGAAATACGCCATGCAATCCGCTTGCAGTCCGGCAGAACCAAGCTCAAGTGTGATACAAACGAGTTTCACATTTTCCAGATGAATCGCGTTCCCGCAGGTAAGTGCAAGCTAACCGTGCAAGAAAACACAAAAGTGATCATGATCGTCGAGTTGGAGTTGTGATGAAACTCTCCGATGTGAGAAAACTGAAAAATAGAGATGCCGTCAATCGGCTGATCGATAGTCGCTTCGACGGCGACATGGATAGTTTTCTGGATTGTCTAAACAGTTCCATAAATCGACTGCTCGCGACCGATCTCCGAAAAGCAAAGAGATTGGTGGACGGTTTGAGACCTTGTGTCCGCTTGTTACCGGCGAAATACAAACCCAACTTGATTGCAATGCAGGCGCGCGTCAGCCAGTGGATGGGCAATCATCGGCAGGCTTTGAAGCAATACAAGCAGGTGAGTGCGTTGTTCCGAAAACAGCGTGATTCCCGCGCTGTGGCTCTTGTTGGCCAAGGTCTTATGGATGCACAGATGTATCTGGGCTACTATGATGAAGCGATCAAAACCGGCAAGAAGTCACTTAGCTACTTTAGAAAGAAGCGGATGTCGCCGAACGTGGGCAAAGTTCTCGCGAACATTGGCAACGTGTATCACAGGATGGACCGCAATCACCTGGCCCTTGCATACTACGATAAAGCCCGTACGATTCTGGCGGCCAATGGCGGCGTAGCCGTTGCGACAGTTGACTTTAACCGGGCCAACATCTTCGCTAACCTAAACAAACTGGATGTCGCTGCTCAACTGTACAAGTTAGCGGGCGACACATACGCAAAAGAGGGATTCCATCTTTTTGAATGTAAGGCGAAGTATTCATTAGCCTATCTCTATTTTCTTAAAGACGAATATGCAGAATCACTGAGGACTTTTGAGGAAGTCCATACGACATTCGTCAAACTCGGAGACCGAAGAACTGCGACCCTTACGCAATTGGATCTGGCTGAGGTGAATCTACATTTGAATCAACTTGGGACCGCTATTCACCTCGGAGAAGAAGCCACAAACCAGTTCAGTAAGCTCGGGATGCAATATGAATCAGCCAAAGCAACGTATTTCATTGGAATTGCCCATCTCAAACTCGGTGAACCCAGATTGGCATCCCGCTATCTTAGGCGGTCTGCCAGGCTGTTCCAGCAGGAGAAGAATGACCTCTGGCTCGGGATTACATCGATGGCTCTGGCTCAGCTTTCGTTGACGAATGGGCGAATCAAAGCTGCCGATGAGGCGACGCTACGAGCCAAGCGACTTTTTAAGAAAAGCGGCGACAGGCGAAGAACCTCCGATGCTGACATACATCTGGTGCGAATCATGCTTCATAACGGTGACAGCGCAAAAGGGATTCGCGCTGCAGAATCCCTGCTCACCAGTAAGCTGGCAGGTTATCAGGTTTACGACCTGCAAATCATCCTGGGGCAGTATTATGACCGGAGCAAACAGAATTCGAGAGCCTTGGATCACTTCAAACGGGCGGTGGAAATCCTGGAAAAGATGGTGGCTGGTCTCCACTCCGATGAGATACGGTTCTTCTTTATCTTGGACAAACTGGATGCTTACAAGGGAGTTGTTGATTCACTGTTACATCTCGGGCGCTACGATTCATCGTTCTTGAGCAATCTCCGGGCATTGTCAATTATCAACGAAAGGCGACATCAGACGAGGCTGAGTTTGAAGCGTGTTCCTCGGCGTCTCCTTGATGAGCGATCGGAGCTCCGCGCTTCGATCAAGAAGTTGACTAAAGTTTCCACAGGGGATCAGCGGAGCGGTACTCAGTCTGACACTTACTACGATTCTGAACAGCGACTCTGGTCGATCGAAAGACGGATAAGGACATACTCCCACCGGCCGGTTCGTGACCGGGTGCTTGATACAGAACTGAACTCTGTTGCGGAGTTGTTGAAACCCGGGGAGTCAATCGTTAACTTCCACGCCACAAGTAGCGGGAGTATTGCTGCTTTCTGCGGTGATAAAGATAACGTCACTTGGATTCCATTGGAGATATCTTTACAGCAGTTGCGAGCAATCGTGTGGGAGCTTCATTTTGTGGTTGAAAGAGCGGTTATTGGCATCGGAAGCGGTGAATCGTCCGACGAAGCACAGAGACATTATCTCAGAAAACTATACCGCGTCCTGATCAAACCCCTGGAACAAGAATTGTCTGGTAATAGGCTAATAGTCGTTGCCGACGGTGTTTTTGCTCAAGTGCCATTTATGGCTTTGATGAATGATGGCGGCACCTACTTCAAAGACTTATTCAATCTGGATACTGTAGTCTGTCCGCATGACCTTCGACATAGAAAACGATCAACAGTGCGGTTCAAAAGGCAACCCAATGCCATCTTTGGTGTTCCATCAGAGACTATACCCGCCGTTACTGCAGAGGTTGAGAGAATAAAGTCCCTCTTCAAAACCTCTAACGTGTTCATAGGAGAAGAAGCAGATTGTGAGACCTTAAGAAAAAACCTGGCACAGACCAGAGGTTTTGTACACATAGCAACACACGCCTCACGGTCGTCTGAGAACCCGCTATTCTCTCAAATCTTTATGAGCGACGGTCCTCTGTATCCGTTTGACCTCTATGCCGAAGGGGTGGGAGCATCACTGGTTACTCTTTCAGGTTGCCAAACGGCTGCTCCGGGATTATATTACGGTAATTCGTATACCTTGGCAAAGGCCTTTCACCAGGCCGGTAGCCGGTATGTGTTGGCCTCTTTGTGGCCCTTGGCAGACAGGCACAGCGCAGCATTTATGATGTTTTTCTATGAAGCTTTGGCATCCTCCGGGCAGGTGCCGGATGCATATAGATCAGCCATAAAACAGATGTCCCGTATGACGATAGACCCGGCATTCTGGAGTGGTTTTGTACTTTTGGGCATTTAGAACAACAATGTGAAGGAAGAGATAGTATGTTAAAATATAGGCGTAAGTTACAGTTGATCATGGCGCTTAGCGTTGGATTATTCTGGAGTACCGTGCAGGCGCAGGATCCGTACATTCCCGGTCAACTCATAATGAAGCTCATTCCCTCACAGGTCCCGGACTCCGTTGTCGCAGAAATCGATGGCATAGCCATAGACAGCATTGCAGGGAGGGACATGTTCCTTGTTGAATTCCCAGCGACGTTACCGGTTGAAGCCGCCATTGAGTTTCTGTCCAATCTCCCCGATGTGGTTTTTTCCCAGCCGAACTATCAGATTAGCCTCCCCGAGATCCAGCAGACGAGTATAGCGTTTCCAGATGAAGATATCCCCCCCTTCGTTGCAGGTGCGAGTCCCGGTTCACTATACGGTCAGCCTGCCGCCTACAGCATCGGACTCGACTCTGCCCATATCATTACACGCGGTGAGGGTTCGGTTGTGGCTGTTATCGACAATGGTATTGAGTTAACCCATCCATACTTCGAAGGTTCTATAAACAGTTCAGGGTACGATTTCGTTGACCAGGACGACATTCCTGCCGAGGAACAGGGTGCCGCCTATGGACATGGTACCTTTGTGGCCGGTCTGATCCGATTGACGGCCCCCCAAACTAGCCTGCTTCCCATCAGAGCCTTTGATGGCGACGGTATCGGTACTTCTTTCACCGTTGCGAGCGCCATCAGTTTGGCCACGGTGCTTGATGTGGACGTAATCAATATGAGCTTCGTGTTTCGAGAGGACAACCCCAGCCTTCAGGCTGCTTGTGCCGAAGCCATTGATTTCGGAATCGCATTGGTGGCGGCGGCTGGTAATCAGGCGTCATCATCGTTGTCGTATCCGGCGGCTCTGCCGGGGGTAATCGCGGTATCGGCGCTGGATACGATTGATCTAATAGCCGATTTCTCGAATTATGGCACCCATATTGACGTTTGTGCACCTGGCGTCAATCTCTACAGTTCTCTTGCCGGTGAATACGAATGGGGGACTTGGAGTGGAACGTCGTTTGCCGCGCCTCTGGTCAGTGCGACCTGTGCTCTGGTCCGATCCATCAACCCCGACATAAGTCCTCTGGATATGGAAGCGCATGTTCGGATGTCGAGCGATACTGAGTTCGCATGGGGGTCGATTTCGCAGCCCGATATCTATTATAGCTACGGACGTATAGCCGCTTTCAGTTCAGTCGTTGCCTTCAGCTACGGTGATCTCGATATGTCGGGGGAGATCAACATAACTGATTTGACTGCCCTGGTAGGCTATTGTTTTCTAGGAAAGCCGCTTAGCAATCTAGGCCGACGATTGACTGATTTTGACTGCAGCACACAGTTTAATATCGGCGATGTGGTTGGTCTTGTTGAATACATATTCGGGGGGGGCACTGACTTTATGCCCTGCTACGCAGATTAGTACCAACTCAGGCCGCCGTATGGAAGCTGACCTTGTCTGATAGTTGGCCTGAATAGGAACATCGAGCCTCTCGACCCACGCATACGACCATCACATCGTATTGCTCCGTCCTTCCGCCTCGTTACAGTTCGCACCAAACGCGTGTGATCTATGCACATCGACGAAATTCAGTCCTCTGAAAAGATACTGTGTATTTTTGTACGAGTTCGCGTGTCTTAATGAGAATGAGAGGGTTATATTTGCCTGTGATGCTATTGAGGCATGCACATTACCTAATCCTAACCTTCTGTCGCATACTATGACCGTACCGAAAACAACACAAATCGCCGAGATTAACCTATTCGCCGCCTCGTTATGCAGCGCCGACGCACTGCAGAGTTTCGATGAAGGTTCGGGACGAGTTGTAGTGTGTCCATCCTACCCTACGCGCAGAAAACAGAGAACAACCGAAACCAATCATGATTCGCAGCCCGAGATCACCTTTAAATGAATGTGTCGCAAATGCATAGCGCGATCAAAGGAGGTGGTATGAAAGAGCCCTAGTTATCTTCCGATCTATCGTCCGATTCAATTCATGGATAACGTGGCAAGGTCTACGGCAAGCACGATCCGACGGTTGTGATCGTTTGCGTTCAGGCCGCGTTCACTCAATCCTAGCATTATAGCAAGAATCATTGGAGGAAACATGAGGATAAGTGTAACCGTCACGCTAATGCTCGCCCTACTCATTGCTCATTTCGAGCAGTATCCTTAGCACCCCTCCATGAGGTGTCCTTATATTTTGAGTTCCTTTTCACAAGTAATACAAATCTTAATTCAGGAGTGAAGCATGAAAAGGCATCAACTATTTTCACAGGTAAGCCTTTTTACCTTAGTAACACTTGTACTCATTGTTTCCATCGGTTTATGGATTGGATGCAGTGAAGAAAGTGCCATCACGAATGCACCCAAATCGGCAGCACAGTCGATCTTACTAAACAACATGAACCCCGGGGTTCAGGCTGTTATGGCGGTTCAGGATCGATCTACTGAGGCTTTGATGAGCCACCCGGACGTCGTGGGTACCGGAACCGGGCGTAATGAAGATGGTGAACTTGCGGTTGTCGTCTATACGGTAAGCCGGGTCCCTCAGCGGGGAACATTCACGTCGGCTGCATTAGGAAAAGTGGATGCGCTCGACGCAATTCCGGAAACGATTGACGGTTTGCCAGTTGTCGCCAAGGTGACCGGCAAATTCGTCATCTATGCCGATCCTAAGGCGCGGTTTGATCGTCCGGTTCCTATCGGTGTATCGACCGGCCATCCCGATATCACTGCCGGCACAATCGGCTGCAGGGTCAAGGACGCCGGGGGTAATGTCTATGCGCTAAGCAATAACCATATCTACGCGAACGTCAATGCCGCCTCAATCGGTGACAATGTGCTTCAGCCTGGGCCTACTGACGGCGGAACTGATCCCGCGGATGCCATCGGCACCCTCTACGATTACGAGCCGATCTTGTTGGACGGCAGCGACAATTATATTGATGCTGCCATCGCGTTGACAACGACCGGCAACGTTGGCACCGCAACACCGACGGGAGACGGCTACGGAACTCCCAGCACACAGATAGTGTCTGCCTCTATCGGTCAGAACGTGCAGAAATACGGCCGAACAACCGGTTGGACACATGGTGAGGTCTCGGAAGTGAACGTGACCGTTGAAGTATGCTATATACCGAGAGGTCCGATGATGTGCGCGGAGTCGGCAATAATGGTAGACCAGATCGCCATCACACCCGGCGCTTTCAGTGACGGCGGTGACTCTGGCTCGCTGATTGTAACTGACGACGGGAAGAACAATCCGGTCGGGCTGCTGTTTGCCGGTAGTCCCGATTATACTCTTGCCAATCCTATCCACTATGTTCTCGACAGGTTCAATGTAACGATTGACGATGGCGGTGGAGTTACAAACTATCCGCCGACTGCTGATTTCAGTTACACTACTACCGATCTCACCGCTGACTTTACCGATCTGAGTACCGACTCGGACGGCAGTGTGGTCGGCTGGGACTGGGACTTCGGTGATGGAAATACCTCGACTACCCAGAATCCTTCCCATACCTATGGCTCCGACGGCACCTACTCCGTTTCGCTGACGGTTACCGACGACGACGGAGCTACCGGCTCGACTTCGAAGGATGTCACGGTTTCGAGCGGCGTAACCAACGACCCGCCGATCGCTGACTTCAGCTTCACGACAACTGATCTGACGGCTGATTTCACCGATCTGAGCACCGACTCGGATGGCAGTGTGGTCGGCTGGGACTGGAACTTCGGTGACGGCTCTACCTCGACAGCGCAGAATCCTTCCCATACATACGGCACCGACGGCACCTACTCCGTTTCGCTGACGGTTACCGACGACGACGGAGCTACCGGCTCGACTTCAAAGGATGTCTCGGTTTCGAGTGGCGGCACCTTCACCCTGACCGCTACCGGTTACAAAGTTAAGGGCCGTAAGCAGACGGATCTGGAGTGGAGCGGCGCTACGGGCACCGACGTCGAGATTTACCGTGATAGGGCTCTGCTCGTAGTCACGGAAAACGACGGATTCTACACCGATGTAACCACTAGCGTCGGGGGCGGATCCTTCACATACCAGGTTTGCGAGATCGGCGGTTCACCTTGTTCCAATGAGGTAACGGTAACGTACTAAGAACTATCGCGATCAATGATCGAAAGTCCTTGTTTAGAGAACACGAACTCCACAGTTTAGGAGTTCGTGTTCTCTCTCAAGCAGTCAGGATGGAATGGATAATAAAACTATAGAAAGCGTATTGGAAAAATACACCAGGCAGTTGATGTCCCTTCCCGGAGTAACCGGTACCGGTTTGGGATTGTGCGATGGTATCCCCTGTATAAAGGTGTTTGTGGCGGGATTGACCGAGGAAACGAAGAAAGAGATTCCCGATCAACTCGAGGGACATCAGGTCAAGATAGAAGAATCAGGGACATTTACAGCTTACTAGTGATCTCTGCCTGGAGGCTGTCTACCCGCTTTCGCAGGATGTGATTATTGTCGTTGCCGCCAGCTACCTCTTGAAACCAGGAATATCGCTCCCCTGCTTGAAGAGCTCAATGCTGGACATGAGCCAGAGTGATGACAATTGCCGGTGGCATGCAAAGATAGGTTTCGAGCTGCAGTCGACTGAGTGGGATCAATCCTAATTGCCCCGACTTGTCCTTGACTATCCTTTCAGGTGGACCATCTTATCCCCTCCCGTCGACATTCGTGCTCACGGACTGATCTTCGTATCCCTCTCCCCTGCCCCAATATAATTGACAATGACCAAGGCTTGACTGTACCAGTTTGTACCTCTATGACGACATTCAAAAAACGGTTCAAATTGGTGCAATGTGGTACAACTGTGCAATCAAGTTCGAAACGTGGTTCACGTACGGAGCATCTTTGTACCCTCTTCGAACCAACCGTGAACCGCAAGCTCTCTGAATCAAGTCCATGACCCACCTAACCCACAACGTTTCCGTTGGTTAGTTGGACATGAACAACCATTAGCACAACTCTACGAGCTAATCATCAGATCTGTTCAAGTGCTACTGGGGCACATGTTCCCTCGAACGCAGCCACTATCTGGGATCTGGTGACTTAGATCACTATCTCAGACCATCGCAGCTGTACATCGTCAAAACCTATCGTATTTTACAGTTCTGTAGATAGCTCCCGGTTCTCCCGCCATTGTGCCGGTTCATCCCCACGTGTGTGGGGAAGCCACTGTTCAATGACCCGTATAGCTTTAGCTCTGATTTACTTCGTACCCAGATTAGGCTGAACCGCTGCAACTAACCCTCAAACTGTATCGATAACTGGGACAGGTCAAACCGTGTTCTCAGGTAAATGGAAACATCTCAGGCCAGAAGCGGAAGTCCCGCTGCCCGACACGCGCCTCGGCGATATCCCTTGGGAAAGAGTTTCCCGAAATCATCAAGCTCAATGTTGCATGATCGGCACACTTCGTATATTGTGGGAACATTATTTGTGCCACGATAGATATCTCTTAAAAATCGAATGATCACCCAGTGTTCCTCAGTCAGACCGTCAGGAAGGCTCCAATTGAGTACAACCCACTGGGCAAATCGCTCGTTCCATTTCTCGAAATCCTGGAGGAAGCCAAGCTCATCCACTTTGTGTTCAGCCTCAACCGGAGGGGCAGTTTCGTAGGTGAGCCAGATATTACTTTCAGACATGAAAGCAAAGTTGATACCAGCAATCCTGCAAGCGCCGCGATGATACCCAGCAGGAAAAAGTTCGCGGAGTCTGCTCAATCTCATTTCGTTGTCTGAGCAGGCTATCACAACGACAGGGACAGTGTTTTCTGCAAGGAATTTTCCTCTGACATAGTGAATGAATTTCCAGTGGTCCTCTGTTAGGCCGTCATATATGCCCACCATTCCAGCCATTCCATCAGCAAAATCCTCGTCCCATTTGTCAGGCAGATCAAGAAAGCCATAGCCGTCAAGCTCATACTCTTTTCCATTGAAAGTGACAGTCTGCTGATCCATCCATTAGTCCTCTCACGCCAGTGAAGCTCTGGCCACTTAGCCTTAATCAGGATAAGAAATATGAAGGGACAAAGCAACTGAAACTGATTAGACGCTAGGAGAATAGCTGCTGCATTCAGGCTGGGCAATTCAAAGCTACTCAGAACAGTAGTCAAGTTCGGAAGGCCGTTTACTCAACAGCGAAAATTCTGAAATCACAGCATGAACTACCTTCCATCAGTGTGGTCGTGCGCTGCAGACGAAGGCGTTCGTTTATTGCTCTGTATGCAATATCATCGACACTGCAGCACATAAGATAGCCTACAGTGGGATGGTGGTCTCTATAATACCTTACCCACTCACATTCCGTTGTGTGAGTTACTATCTCAGTATCAGATGAGCTGATGAGTTCCGCTTCCAATCCGGCCGAGTGTATTTCGAGTTCCTCTGGATCTTTGCTGAATCGAGTTCGACGTCTCTTGATAAATTCCTCAACGCTGAGTTTCTCGAAATTTGTCATCGCAATCTCTTCCAGTCTGATATCATAGGCAAGAAGCATACCTAAGCAACCGAAACGGTCAATCAGTGATTCGGCCATCAGTGCAAAACCATGGCAGTATAGATGTATGGCCTCGTAGGTGGTCGAAGATCTGTGTATGGGACCCTGGGCTAACTTCTCCCTAATCTGGAGCAAAGGGGGTGCAGCCATGATGATTTCTCTATCTTCATCCTCTTCGTCATTACTGTCGTGATCAGCAAAGAACACTTCCAGGATTCCTTCCATAGGGCGCTCTGAGTCTGCGATATTGCAGGAACTGGGTGCTTCGCTCCAGCCGTTTGAGAGTATTTGATCCAAAAACTCCACATCAAATCGCAACAATGCGTCGTTCCATACTTCCAAGGCCGATTCGCGCCCAAGCCTATGAGTCATACACATCAGCCAATGGGAGTACTCGCTCAGGACGTAATCATATACTGACCTAAGTTCTAGAAGGAATGTCCGGTTCCTGCATGGTACATTGTTCATGTGAACCTCCTGAGTCCATGTAGTGACTTCATTTGGACAATCTTCCACATACAGGTGATTTCAATTGCAAGCCAAGCACTCGAATCCATTCAGATTGTTGATGGCACTCTGAACCTGATGTATAATCCAACTATTACCACACATCCGATGAGATGTAGAACGCATGGATGGTGAGTCAGGCACCACTATCAGCATGCATGCCTGAAATAGATTAACACTTTGATCTATGCGACTTCTTTCAGTCACTCCTCTCAATCTTCTCAGAATCAGTACTTATCTACATCACGATCGAGTTAAATACTACGTCGTGCACACCTCCAATTACAACGTCCCGTTTGTGGTATTCCATTAGCTGTATTAGCTGTCTTTTGCAATTGGAACATGGTGCAGCACAGAACTTCGCTCCGGTAGCGTCAATCTGCATCAATTTCATCGTTCCAGATACATTCATTCGAAATTCATGAATATCATCCATGGCAGACAAACCACCGCCGCCGCCGCAGCACCAGTTTTGGCTACGATTGGGAGTCATCTCGCGGAAGTCAGCGCAGGCTGCTTTCATGATGATTCGAGGCTCCTCGACAATCCCGCAACTCCGTCCGAAGTTACAGGGATCGTGATAAGCGACCGGATCAGGGTTACGATCCTTGTCGAATTTGATTTCGCCGTTCTCAACACATTTCGCAGTGTACTGGAGAACGTTCGTGATCTCAAAAGGAAGTTTACCCCACCAACCGGCTTTTTCCATAATGAACTTCATGATACGATGGGCGTGACCACATTCACCCATCATCATGGTCTTGCTGCCGAGGCGTTTGCATTCCTCGACGTACAACTTGTTGTCCAGTTTCATCGAGGCATCATCACCCGTGAACAAACCATAATTTGCGCCATCAAAAGCCTTTGAACTTAGAGTCCACGATACTCCAGTCATGTGGAATACCTTGGCAATCCCCATGACAGCTTCAGGATTGACTAATAAGTCACCAGAAGGCGGAACAAAGAAGACATCAGCACCAACTTCATCATAAGGGATCCTGACATCTATCCCACAATTGTCCTTGATTTCTTCCTCAAGAAACTTGACTGATTCAGTAAAAGCCACTTTGGACGCGCCATCAGTGTTCCCGGTTTCGAGAGAGATGGCAACTACCTTCTGCAGGTTCTCGGGTGTCCAACCCAGTTTATCCGCGATTGCTCTTCCTTTCCTGGTTATCACCGAATTGTCTATACTCATCGGACAGAAGGTTGCACAGCGGCGACAGCCAGTGCACTCGTAAAAGGCGTCAACGAATTGTTGCATATCGCCGTTGAAATCTTCTGCACCAACGGCTTTCCCAAGCAATTTGCCCGACATCGTCTCATGTCTCTTATAGATAGAGCGGATCAGGTCGGAGCGTAGAACTGGATTGCGCAGATCCGTCGGGCCACCCTTATAGACAGGACATTGCTCGGCGCAGGTACCACATTTTGCGCACATCTCCATATATAGTTTCAATACACGAGGACCTTTATCGATGGATCTACAGGCACTGGTGACTTCCTCGTTTATCTTGCTTCCAGTAGTCTTCTGCTTGATTGCCTCATGAGCCTCAGGATTCTTCGTCATAATGCTGTCTCCCTTCTAAGCTTTCTTAATAACAGTCTGAGTGAAGAACATCCCGCCAAAGTGCATGATTTTGCTGAAAGGGATAAAAATGATCAAGAGCTGCGCCAGTAGGAAGTGCAGCGTAAACATACCAACCTGCGGTATTATCGCCGCACTAAGTGAGAATGTGAAGAGAGCCGAGAAATATGTTCTGGTTATTTCCAGATCGAAATGCTCTCCAAACCTCATGGCGTTACCGGTAACAAGAATGGCAGTGATCAACAGCAGAGTTATATAGTCAGGAAGATTAGAGATTTGTCGAACGCGCGGTACAGCAAGTCTTCGCACTATTAGCACAATCGCAAGGACCATAATCAAGATACCTGCTGCACCACCGGAGACAGCACTCATCTTATCTGCATTGATACCAAGAGCTGCCCACAGCTTCGGAAAATCAGTGACAACTCGTATGTGTCCGACAAAGATCAAAGCGAGCATGACATGAAATATCCAGGAAATTCCCCAGAGGACCTTGTCTCCCTGAAAGAGACTTGGGAATAGAAACGATTCCTTGAGTACATTAAAGAAAGTCTCTGACCCAGCTTTTGGAGCCGGGAAGAGAGTCAGTGCACCTGGTTGCGGTGTGTGAAACCAGGTATAAAGCCTGTATCCCATTCCGAGCACGAAAATCAACACGGTAATGAATGGTAGAATGCCAAGAATGAAGTAATTCAAAGTAAGCTCCTTTCCGAGCGTTTATCTGCTTCTCTCAAACCTATGGAGGGGTAGTTTCATATGACTATCTGCACCTTTTCGACAGCAGGCTACAGACATCCGCTCGGTCTCGGCAAGCCAGCCAACCGATATGCTCCTCTGGCAACACCACACGGGAACAAAGTACAGATTTTCTTCGAATCGAAGTTGGTTCGCTTACTGATTTCCAGGATCGATGGACCTCTCTTGTGTTTCTCGAAGTACTCCTTCACAAACTCGATGATTTTCCAATGGTCCTCCGTTAGAGGGCCAATGTCATTCCTATGGGCAAGTTCCTCAGCAATCTCTCGGGACCACGACGACATTTCCCTCAGGAAGCCATCTTCGTTTTCCACGTTGTCCACATTTTCGTTACCTGACTCTGACATAATTCCTCCAATATCAAGTAGGTATTAGATCCTATCTCTACGATAATCCTCTCTGGTCCCCAAACTGATTCTGACGACTAACATAACTATGAGATTTCTCCTGAAATCAGATCAGAAAGCGTTCGGGCTGTGAAACGACGCTGATCTAACGCATAAACTAGCTTGTTGCATTCGTCCGGGAGCTTGCGCCCGTTGCCCACGAGTATTACCTTGACGAAGGGGATCCGAGGATCATCGGCGAGCAACTGCGCAAAATCCCGGCTGCGAATGCTGCCTAGTGAACAGTCGATAACCACATAATCGGGTCGAAATCCCTCGATCTCCATTGAACATCTGTATTCGCAGTCTGTTATCTTTACATTGTAGCTGAAATGTTCTGAGTCGACTTCAAGTGAAGTGCGCACATCTTGTTGATCAGTAACGACCAGGACATTCGGAGCTTGCCCACGCACCATCTTGAAGTAGTCGCATTCCTCGCAGCTACTCTTGCAGAATCGCCTGGCATGTCCAGCCTTGATAGGTAAGCCAGAGATTTCGTAGCAGCGAAGGCTGCGGGAACGATAGACTACACAGTCCTGGCATTCTGACGTGATCTTGCCATCCTGCGAGTTGAACTCCCAGCAGTAATGGATCGAAGCACGCTTCTGCGTTGTAGGGGTTGACTCTCCACTGCCAAGAAAGGAGTCAAGTGCAGATCGAGGAACGCGATGATGTCCTCCAGGAGTGCGTCGAGCAGATAGTCTACCAGCTCTGATCCACTTGAGAACAGTATCCGGAGTTACTGAACAAAGCGCAGCAATTTGCCCTGTAGTGAGATAGTCCTTGTAGGAGCCTTTAGTCATCACAAGTCGTCTCCTATGACACTATTGAATTTATCGATTCTATCGATTCTATGGTATTATGCTAAATGACGAAATGATTGTCAAGCGAATAAAGCGGGCAATGGGGCAGACTTGTTGGCAAACCCTCCGTTGTTGGACCAGCTGGTGTCATGTGTGAAACTATGGTCTGATCTTGACTAGGAATTATCTTTGATCACCGACTTCTATAGATTGCAGCCCTTTGCTGAATGTGGAAGATCACAATGCTATCACACTCGGCGGCAGATTTGTACAAAGTATTCAAGTCCCTGAATTGCTATGGTACAACATATCAACTGTATGTGCCCTGTCACATCTAAGTTTGTGACGGTATTTTGACTGTGAAACTTTCCGTAAGCTTCCCTGTCAAGTAGACAATTCATAAGTAGAGACCAAAGCGTTGAATCTTCACCAAACCACGGCGATACGCCTTTCAGATCACGATGGCCACCAAGTGAATTGTAACTTGACTCTCATTACCTGCCCACTTTGTTTGCAGGCGTACACTAACTGGACGCTACGGCCTTCTGAGCAACGTCGGACTAGGAGGCGGGAGATCGAGGAGGTATTATTGCGTTACGGCCTCATGAAAGAAATCAGTGACGTGTCACACCATTTCGGAAACCGAAAGAGGACATCTTAACCAGTAGCTACCCAGCAGAACCAGCTCTCAAACTATGTGAAAGAACGGGATAGACTCAGGAGGTCAAGAATGAAAAGAACAATCGTGATAGTAGCTACTCTACTTGTAATGACGATGGTGGGGTTTGTGACGGCAGCTAGCTCAGGGGCTTCCGACGACAGCATGCAGCCGACAACCGAATGGCGGTCTCCGCCCGAAGACTTACTGGAGGTGCTCCACGCAAAGCGGCTCCCCTGGGTGTGGACGGCTCCAACTGGCGAGTACATGCTCCACGCAGATCCCGTGCAATATCCTCCCCTCGCCGAGCGAGCCGCACCGATGCACAAGCTGGCCGGCATCAGGGTCAATCCCGCCGTCAACGGCTACCATGGCGATCACGGGGGCACCTCCCCCCGCCTAGTCCGGGTCGAGGATGGAGCTACGACACCGCTCGATCTACTGGCGAACAGCGAGGTCCACGACGTGGAATGGACCGTGGACGGCCACCGCTTCGCGCTCACCGTCGGGCACGCCGATCACATCGGCCTTTGGGTCGGCTCAGTGGAAGGCAACGTGACCAAGATCGAGAACCTGGCTCTCAACCCGCTGATGGGCACCGCCGTGAGCTGGCTACCCGACCAGGAGCGCCTGCTTGTCCGCCGTATCCCCAAGCGTGGACCGGCTCCCGAGCCGCCAGCCATACCGGCAGGTCCGGAGATCCTTGAGGGAGCGGGAGCCTCGGCCCGCTCCACTTACGAGGCGCGCAACCTGCTCGAGACTGCTCACGACGATGCCCTCTTCGAGTACTACACCACCTGCGAGTTGGTGATTGTCGACCCAAGGACAGCCGAACTGAAAGCCGTCGGTGCACCCGCTCCCTATACCACGGCCGAGTTCTCACCGGACGGCGAGTATCTCCTCATCGAGCGTCTGATCGGTCCCTGGTCCCATGAGGTGGCCTGGTGGCGCTTCGCAAGCGAGATCGAGGTGTGGAACCATGAGGGCGATCTGGTAGCGAACATCGCCTCCCTGCCCCTGTCCAACGAAATCCCGATCCACGGTGTGCCAATTGGCCCGCGCTCTGTTGCGTGGCGTCCCACTACGTCCCACACGCTTTTCTGGGTTGAGGCGCTCGACGGAGGAGATCCAGTAGCCGAAGTATCACACCGCGATCGACTGATGCGTTTGGACGCACCCTTCACAGCAAAGCCCCAGGAGATCTTCCGAGCCGAGCACCGTATCCAACCCTGGCGGAACGCCTGGGGCGCCGAGGGCGGCACGCTCATGCTCACCCAGCGCGAGCGGATACGCCGCAGGCGCTACGTCTGGCTCCTGGACGTGGACGAGGGCACGTCGCGCCTGTGGTTCGATCTCGACGAGGACGACAGCTACAGAAATCCAGGCTATCCCCTGCTCCGTCGGCTGCCCAACGGTCGCCGGGTGCTGCGCCAGCAGGGAGACGCGGTC